>NZ_JAGTTT010000025.1:0-36282 GCF_018223505.1 Anaerostipes sp. Marseille-Q3525 | reverse complement strand
CTTTTTATAGATAAACATATTTAAAAATATGTGAGACCATTATAGTTTTCGGGAACCTTACAAAATCTATCAGATTATTTACTGAAAATATAGATATAGTGAATAGATTAAACAATGATTCAGTTCAGCTTTTGATAGATAAGGATAATCTTTAAATTAGAGTACAAAATGAGGAATAACAATGTTCAAAATTATAGAAGGCGACTTTAAAAATAATATCTATGGCAATGAAGAATATCTTGATAATTGGCCAATGTTATATCTTCTTGAAAATGGAAAACAAATATATATTGGAGAGTCAAATCATGTCAAAACAAGGATGACACAACATAGTTCAAATGTAGAAAAAAAGATTTTTGACAAAGTTCATTTTATTTATTCCAAAATATTTAATCAGTCAGTAACATTTGACTATGAATCAAAATTAATACAATATATTGTTGCGGACGAGCTTTTTCAAGTGACAAATAAAAATTCTGGAATTGCCGATAAACAATATTATAAAAAACAGGAATATGATAAGAAATTTGAATTACTTTGGAGAAAACTGCAAAGGGAGAAATTGGTAAAACATTCTTTAGAAGAGATTGAAAACTCTGATTTATTTAAATATTCCCCGTATAAAGAATTAAATGACAATCAGCGAAATGCAGTAGAAACAATTATTCAGAGGATCAGGGAAGAGGATACAAATCGAATTGTAATAAATGGAATGCCAGGAAGTGGAAAAACGATAGTAGCAGTTTACTTAATGAAATATCTAACGGACTGTGAAGAATTTCAAAACAAGCAAATAGGATTTGTTGTTCCACAGACATCTCTTAGAAAAACTATGAAAATTATTTTCAAAAGTATTTATGGATTAAGACCATCACAGGTATTATCGCCATCAGATATTACAAAGAAAAAATATGATATATTATTGGTGGATGAAGCACATCGTTTGCATCAGTATAAAAATATATCTTATATGGGTTCGTTTAAGAAAAATTGTGAAAAACTTGGATTGACGACAGAAGCCGATGAATTAGATTGGATTATAAAACAATCAGATTGTACTATTTTATTCTATGATGCAATGCAGGTAGTAGGTCCATCAGGAATAGATTATCAGCGATTTGCCCAAAAGATGCAGACTTCATTGGAAAAACGTATGACTTCTTATTTTACATTATTAACACAGATGAGAGTACAAGGTGGAAATGCATATATAGATTTTGTGAAAAGTATATTTGAAGAATCATGTACTGGAAAATATAAATCGGATAAATATGATCTTAAAATATATCTTGATTTTTCAAAATTTGAAAAGGATATGTATCGAAAAGAAACAGAAGTAGGATTATCCAGAATGGTTGCAGGATATGCCTGGCCATGGATCAGTAAAAAAGATCAAACGAAAAAAGACATCGAAATTCAAGGAATCAAGCGCAAGTGGAATCATTGTACAGAAGGATGGGTGCATACACCGGAGGCGATTGATGAAGTTGGATGTATTCATTCGATACAAGGGTATGATTTAAATTATGCTTTTGTTATCTTAGGTAAAGATATAGGATACGATAAAAATACGAAACAGATCATTATTCGTAAAGAGTTATATTTTGATCAAAATGGTAAACGGTCAACAACATATGAACAATTATTAGAATATATTAAAAATATCTATTATGTGTTAATGACAAGAGGCATTAAAGGAACGTTTCTTTATGTATGTGATGATGATCTAAGAGAATATTTGAGCCAGTACATAGAAGTGGAGAATTAAGATGCGAGAAGAGACGATAAATAAAATTTTAAAATTTAGAGATGACAGGGATTGGAAACAATTTCATAATCCGAAAGATCTTGCAATATCAATTTCGCTGGAAGCAGCTGAACTTCTTGAAGTATTTCAATGGAGCGGTGCAGATGTGTCAAATGAAGGAAAACAGGATAAAATCAAGGAGGAATTAGCAGATGTAGTGAATTATTGTGTATTGATGGCAGATGCTTGTGAACTTGATTTAGATGAAATTGTACAAGAGAAGATTAAGATCAATGAGCGAAAATATCCTGTTGAGAAGGCTAAGGGAAGAAGAGATAAATATGATAAACTTTAAACTTAGAAATAAAAATCAGTATGAATATTGGTTAGATACATTACCATTCCAAAACGTCTACATATCATTGGTATGATGAACACTGCTGATAGAAGTTTGGCAATGATTGATTATGCACTTCGCCGCCGATTTAGCTTCTTTGATATGGAACCTGGGTTTGATTCGGAAGGATTTATTAAATATCAGGAAACATTTGCAAATGATACATTTAATACGTTGATTGACCGTATTAAGGAACTAAACAGAGAAATTGCAAACGACAAATCTCTAGGTAAAGGATTCTGTATTGGACATAGTTATTTTTGTAATACGAAAGAATGTACAGATGAGTGGATGCAAGATGTAGTTGATTTTGATATATTACCAATGTTAGCAGAGTATTGGTTTGATGATACAGATAAACTACAGCGTTGGGAGAACATTTTGCATGGGGTATTTCAATGACAAAGGACAAGAGTATTCTGATCAATAATATTTACCATATGCTTTCCTATGCTTTTCAGACACTGAAGCAAGAGACATATGAGGATGTTGCAGTAGAATCTTTTGATGAGATGTATAATCTGCTGGCTGCAATCCTAGCCAAGGGCATAGGGCTGCAGTTGAAGCAGGGACTTTACAGAGAATATATAAGTCATCAGGAAGAGCTGACGGTTATGCGTGGTAAAATAAATATGCCAGGCACAATTAAAAATAAACTGCTGCATAAACAAGTACTTACCTGTGATTTTGATGAGCTTTCAGAAAATAACATGTTGAATCAAATCTTGAAAACAACAGTCATGCTTCTTTTGCGAAACGGCAAAGTAAAAGCAAAATACAAAGATGATCTGAAGAAGAAAATGTTGTATTTTTCGAATGTAGATTCTATAGAACCTACAGAAATTAAATGGTCATCAATTCGTTTTCAGCGTAATAATCAAACATATAGAATGTTAGTTAGTATTTGTCAGTTGATGATTGAAGGAATGTTGATCACAACAGAGGCAGGTAACTATAGATTAGCATCCTTTGTAGACGAGCAGCGTATGTGCAGGCTGTATGAAAAATTTATTCTGGAATATTACAGCAGACATTATCCAGAATTGTCTGTTAGTGCATCGCAGATTCCGTGGGCACTAGATGATGGCGTTGGAACGATGCTGCCGGTTATGCAAACTGATATTCACTTGCAACGTGGCAATACAGTGCTTATCATTGATGCGAAATATTACAATCACACTACACAGGTCCATTTTGATAAACATACGCTTCATTCAAACAATTTGTATCAGATTTTTACCTATGTAAAAAATCGAAGCTATCAATTTGGAGAAGAAGATAATACAGTTTCAGGAATGCTTCTTTATGCCAAGACGGAAGAAGAAATCCAGCCTGATAATGTGTATCAGATGCATGGCAGTCAAATAAGTGTTAAGACACTTGATCTGAATTTGCCATTTGTAGAGATTGCAGCACAGATGGATAGGATTGTTGAGTCTCATTTTACTGGTGTAATAAAAGCTGATTAGATGAGAAAGCTGTTTTGCAACTTAAGCATTCCTGAGTTTGGACCTTGTGAAATATGAATACAAAGATGAAGTCAAAAAGTTGCAAAATACAGGCTGTAGCGCTTAATGATGAATGAGATAAAGAAACTAGAGCATATCTAAATGGAGGATTTTAAACCAGCATGAATATACAAATATTTGGAACAAAAAAATGCAACGAAACAAAGAAAGCAGAACGTTTTTTCAAAGAACGTGGAATCAAATATCAGTTTGTTGATATGAAGAAAAAAGGCATGAGCAAAGGCGAATTCAATTCAGTAGCTCAGGCAAATGGTGGTTTAGATCATATGATCAATTGGGAAGGCAAAGATCAGAACTTGCTTGCACTGATCAAATATATTGCTAATGAAGATAAACTTGAAAAAGTATTAGAAAATCCACAAGTCATCAAGACACCAGTTGTTCGAAATGGAAAGCAATCAACACTAGGATATCAACCAGATGTTTGGAAAAAGTGGAATTGATTATTTGGACGATGAGTCTGTAGCTTGGATGGATGAAAATTATGATGCTACACCACAAACAATTATGTTAGAATCAATAAGAGATGATATTTTTTGTCAGACTAATTAGAAGAGAAAATGGACATTGAAAATTACTTTCGGAAAAATAAAACAAGACCTTATAGTCATAACAGTCTATAAGATCTTATTACAGGAGAAAATGGATGACGACTTAATCATCATCACGAGGTAAAAACGGTGGCCGGAAGTGGTACAATTCTTCGTAAGATTCAAGCTCGGCTTCTGTTCTTGGAACAACCTGGATCAATCCAGTACAATCCGTGGTAGAACAAATATTGCACATTCCGAAGATATTTTCATCAATTTCTTCGTTTGTAAGTTCTCGTTTCTTCTTATTATTCATGCATTGAAACCTCCTCGTTTCTTAGTATGTGATAATTTAAGAAAAATATTTTGTAAAATAAATCCAATAAAAGATATTATACGAGGAGATAGGAACAATGTATTATGTACCAGAAGAAAGCAGAGAAAAGGCTGTCCATCCTAGACAGAATGGAAGCCTTTTCCGATAATCTCACTTGTATTAGAAACTAAAAGAAAAGCTTTTGGATCATGTTCTTTGATAAAGTTTCGAAGTTTCACTGCCTGTGAAGGACTAAGAACCGTCAGGATAATATATTTGTCATCCCCTGTAAAGGCTCCGGTCGCATTTACAATGGTTGCTCCGCGCTGTAGATCATTTTGGATAAAATCACAAATACATGTTGCATTGGAAGTTACAACATGAAAGTATTTAGAACGGTTAAAACTTTCAATAAAGTTATCAATCAACGCAGAACGCATGATCAGACCAAACAAAGAATAAAGTCCTGTTTTGACGTTAAACACTAGGAATCCTGCGAGAGTAAAGATAAGATCAGAGATCATTAAGCCCTTTCCGATATCTACACTTGTATATTTTTTAAGAATCATAGCGATAACATCTGTACCACCACTAGAAGCTCCAATATTAAATAAGATTGCTGAACCAAGCGCTGGCAATAAGATTGCAAAGATCAACTCTAATAATGGCTCATTGGTAAGTGGATGACTCATAGGATAAATTCGCTCTAAAAGAGATAAACTTACAGATAAAAGAATCGTGCTGTAAGCTGTTTTTTCAGCAAAGCTTTTACCTAAGACGATCCATCCAATGATCAGCAATAAAATATTCACAACAAAAGAAAAATCACTGGCAGAAATAGGAAGGAATTTTGCAACTAAAACGGCAATACCTGTGATACCACCAAATGTGAAATTGTTTGCAAATTTAAAGAAGTAAATTCCGACAGCCATAATGAGTGTGCTGATTGTAAGTAAGGAAAAATTTTTAAGTTTTGATTTCATAATACTACCTTCTTTGACGATTGTTTCATTTATAATGATTTCATAATTCAATCATTTATTTTAGCATGAATATTCTATTTTTCAAGAAATTCGGTGGAAATAGTGAGAAAGAACGTATTATAATTTTTGTTATGGAATCTTGCGACAAAATGGATTGGCGCAATCAAGACAAGTATCTATATTTACGTATCCCCTGTTATAACAGTAATACTTTCAGTGTTGATTTTACATGAAAAAATAACAGTGATTTCTATCATTGGAACTGTATTAATCCTTATTGGGCTTGTGATCTCACAAAAAAACTAAGACAACAGACCAGATTAGATGTATAATATGTGATAATAAAGCAAAAAAGGAGATAGGAACAATGTATTATGTACCAGATGGAACAAAAAAATGTGGATATTATGAATGTAAAAAATGCGGGAATAGATTCCTCTCATTACAGACGATGGAGAAGATTCCATGTCCAGACTGTGAGGCAGAGATTGACTATGAGATTGGACCAGATGAAAGTATGGAAGATATTTTAGATACTGCGCAGTTACTTCAGAAAATCGAGGGTGAAGAAGAAGTCGAAAAGATGGATGCTTTACTAAGCCTTGCTATCACGGGTGGAGACTGCAATTGGATTTAAAAATGTATTTTCTAAAAGACTCAGGGACCATGGACTTCTGAGTCTTTTAGATTGTTGCAATAATTGAAACAGGAAGGCAGGAATATCAATTTATGAACGATACACAAGACAACAAATGGGACAAACTATTGCACATCAAAACCATGGGCAGAGACGACTCTCAATCCGATCAATACCGCTATCCATACGAACCAACTCCATATTCTGTACTGCAACGATTAGCAAATACAGGACTTATAAGGAAGAACAATATGCTCTTAGATTATGGCTGTGGTAAAGGAAGGGTAGACTTTTTCTTATCCTACCAGACAAGATGCCGTTGCCTCGGAGTTGAATATGACGAACGCATTTATGAGAAAGTAATGGAAAATAAGAAAGAAGCCGTATCGAAAGAGAGGGTATCATTTTCATTAGCGAATGCAGAAGAATTTCAACTCCCAGAACAGATAGACCGCATCTATTTTTTTAATCCATTTTCCGTAGAGATTTTGAGAAAAGTGATGGCAAGGATCATGGAATCATACTATGAACATCCAAGACAGATTTTATGTTTCTTCTATTATCCATCCGATGAATATCTTACATATCTGATGACGGTAGATGAGATGATGTTTACCGATGAAATTGATTGTTCCGATTTGTTTGGTGGAAATAGTGAGAGAGAACGCATTATGATTTTTGAGATTGGGCAGTAGATAGAATTAGGCCATCTAAATATTTGATCAATATTGCTCAATGAAGATGAATATAAATAGACGAAAAATAATAAATCATGTATAATCATAAATATGCATCTATAGTTACAAAATATGAAATAAAATATAAGAAAAACGGATATAATACAACAAATTATGTAACTTTAGATACACTTTTTAACACAAAAATCTAGAGCAAAATAATAAATGAGGTGATGAAAATGCCATTAACAAATATAGAGGCGGATAATTTTACGGTATTTGATGATATAAAAATTCCATTTAATAAAGGATTAAATATACTAGTAGGCGAGAATGGTATGGGAAAGACTCATGTTATGAAATTAGCTTATGCAGCATGTCAGGCTTCTAAACACGATGTATCATTTTCACAGAAAACAACTATGCTTTTTCGACCAGATCAGTCAAGTATTGGACGATTAGTAAATAGAAAGAAAAATGGGAAAAATACAGCAAAAGTATCCGTAGGATCAGACACAGCAAAGATTGGAATGACATTTTCAACGAAAACCAAAAAATGGGATGCGGAGATTACAACAGAGGAAAAATGGGAAAAGCAAATGTCTGATCTCACAAGTGTGTTTATTCCAGCAAAAGAAATTTTATCCAATGCATGGAATTTAGATGCAGCAGTGAAGATGGGAAATGTAGAATTTGATGACACCTATTTAGATATTATTGCAGCTGCTAAAATTGATATTTCCAGAGGTGTAGATTCCGCTGCAAGGAAGAAATATTTAAAGATTTTACAACAGATTAGCAGTGGAAAAGTTACTTTACATGAAGATCGTTTTTATTTAAAACCAGGTACACAAGCAAAATTAGAATTTAATTTAGTTGCAGAAGGTTTACGTAAGATAGCTCTATTATGGCAGCTTATTAAGAACGGAACATTAGAGAAAGGATCTGTATTATTTTGGGATGAACCAGAGGCTAATATTAATCCGAAATATATTCCTGTGTTGGCAGAATTATTAATTATGCTGGAAAAAGAGGGTGTACAGATTTTTGTTTCAACACATGATTATTTTTTATCTAAGTATATTGAAATAAAACGGAAATCTGACAGTAATGTTCAGTATATTTCGCTGTATAAAGATGAAATGAGTAAAGTGCAATGTGAGATTGCAAAAGAATTTGAATTACTGGAACATAATACGATTATGGATACTTTTCGTCAACTTTATAGAGAAGAAATTGGGGTGGTATTATAGTGAAAGTAATAACAGAATCGGAAATGAATTTTGGAGAATTTGATGAATCTAACTTGTTTCATATTGAAAATTCTAAAATTTATAGGGATCTTGGTGATGGAATTAAGACAGTAGAGTTTATTTTAAAATATAAAGAGGACAGTATTATATTTTTAGAAGCAAAGAAAAGTTGTCCTAATGCGGAGAAACGGCATGAAACAGAGGAGAAAGAACATAAATTTGAAGTTTATTTTTCTTCACTAGTAGAAAAATTTATTGCATCTTTACATATTTATTTAGCTTCTATTTTAGGTAGATATCCGGATATTTCAGAGGTTGGAGATAGCTTACAATCTGTAGATGAAATGAAAAATATGAAATTAAAGTTTGTATTGGTAATTAAGAATGCTGAAGATGTTGCTTGGTTAGTAGGACCATCTGCAGAATTAAAAGCCAGGTTATTACAGATTAGAAAAATTTGGAATATTGAAATAATGGTATTGAATGAAGAGTTAGCAGAAAAGCTTAGTTTAACAGCAAACAATCAAGATTATGCATTATAACCATTAGGTTGTTACCCATACCAATTAGGACCATTATAATGTATTTTCTAAAAGACTCAGGGACCATGGACTTCTGGGTCTTTTAGATTGCTGCAATAATTGAAACAGGAAGGCAGGAATATCAATTTATGAACGATACACAAGACAACAAATGGGACAAACTATTGCACATCAAAACCATGGGCAGTAGACAGACTCAAGTCATCTAAATATTTAATACCAATATTAGAAAATTTATATATTTCTCCAGAAGAATTTTTAAAGGAAATAAAGGAGCTTCCTGTATAATTCAAATATAGGGAATTCCAAGAAAGAAGGTTGAGAAAAAGAAATACCTCAGAGTAAAATAAGATTACTGACTTTGCACGGTTAGTAAAAAATCTTATTAAAACAGTGAGGTATCTAAAATGAATTTTAACACACAAAACGCAAAAATTGCATCCATAACTGAAAAAACTTTGATTGTTGGAATTGATGTAGGCAGTGACACTCATTTTGCCAGAGCATTTGACTGGCGGAATTATGAATATACGAAGAAGCCACTGGAATTCAGTAATACTGAGGCGGGTTTCCAGATGTTCAAAGCATGGGTTGAAGATATCGCAGAAAAACAAGGTAAAACAGCTGTAATTCCCGGAATGGAGCCGACCGGTCATTACTGGTTTGCGCTGGGGAAATTCCTGCAGGACAGCGGGATGAAGCCTGTACATGTGAATCCGCATCATGTCAAGAAATCAAAAGAGCTGGACGATAATAATCCCAACAAGAATGACCGTAAGGATCCGAAGACGATTGCAGCACTGGTCAATGAAGGACGCTTTTCCTATCCTTACATACCAACCGGTATTTATGCGGAAATCAGGAGCTTATCAAATCTTCGTTTCCAGACGCAGGAAGAGCTTACAAGAATCAAGAATCGAATCGCCAGATGGTTTGCCATATATTTTCCTGAATATAAAGACGTTTATGGGGATTTAATGGCAGTCAGCGGACGGATGATACTCAAGGAGGCTCCATTGCCGGAGGATATCAGAATGCTTGGAGTAAACGGTGTAAACCAGATTTGGAGAAACGCGAAGCTGCGAGGCGCTGGAATGAAGAGGGCAAAGACCCTGGTATCAGCTGCAGAGCATAGCGTTGGAAGTAAAGAAGCATCGGAAACAGCAAGGATTGAACTGAAGAACCTGTTGAATGACATGGATGTATATGCAACAAGACTGGAGGAAATTCTCCAGAATATAGAGGGAAAACTGAAGACGATTCCCTATGTTGATAAACTGATGGAAATCAAGGGAATCGGATTAGTTACAGTCAGTGGGTTTATTGCAGAGGTAGGGGACATTAGACGTTTTGATAACCCGAAACAGCTGCAGAAACTGGCAGGATATGCCATCGTGGCAAATGATTCCGGAAAACATAATGGAGAGAGCCGGATCAGCTACAGAGGCAGAAAACGACTGAGATATGTGCTGTATGAAGCTGCGATATCACTGGTGGGAAAGAATGCTGAGTTTAAGGAAATACATGAGTATTACCGAACCCGCAAAGAAAATCCGTTAAAGAAGATGCAGTCGGTAGTAGCGGTGGCATGTAAGGTGCTAAGGGTATTCTATGCAATCCTGACAAAGGGTGTGGATTATGACCCGTTGAAACTGATAAGTGATATCAAGAGACCCCAGCTACAAGCAGCATAATAAAATAGAACTCCAAACAGGAAAAACCCTGCCACGGTTGAATTGAGCTTTTAGCTATAGGTGCGGAAAGTTGAATTCAGCTGTGACAGGAAGGCTGAGCAGTATGAAAACCAATCGGGAAAACGTCCGCCGCGAGGTGCCGTGAGGTATTGATACTTAAACAGGTCAGTAAGACTTAAAACAAAAAGAATGAGCCAGTAGTCGGCAGGAATAATCACCATAGGGCATGACCCTGTAAAGGAGCTAAGCTGACACCCTGGTTATGGACAGGCGGGACGAAGGAAGTTAGGACCCGGCAGAAATGCAGGTGATCCTGGTAGACACGGGAGGTTCGCTGCCGTAGAAGGATGGGTATACACAAGGCCATGTAGAACGAAATATGATGACGTTTTACTTCGTGTACCCAAAACCCTCTACTTTCGTACCAGATACAGAGAAATGTCCATCCTCTTGGCTCATTCATCTGAGATATGGAACTAAAAAATCCTTGAAAAATAAGGAAAAAAGACTTGACTATATAGGGAGCGGTATTATTAGATCCATCATATGATGGAGATAACGAAGGGGATAGAATTATTATGGAAAATTGTTTAAAGCAATTGCCCGATAAGTTGAATAGAAGTATTCGAGTTCCTACTCATAGACTGTTAACAGAAGATGAACAAAAAATGATAAATGATGCAAATATAAAAATATTATGTGGTACAAATGCATTGTCAGGACATATGCGTTCATATGGATTATGGAGATTAAATAAAAAAGTTGGAATTTATAAAAATACTATTCTAATGGGAATTGGATTTGCATCAAATTATAAAACATTTGATTTGTACACAAAAATGCTATTTAAAATTATATTATCAAAAGAATATGTACATTCTGTGAGAGATAAGTTTTCAGAGAGTATGTTGCATAAAATAGGAATAAAAAATGTAATTTATACTGGATGTCCAACAATGTGGAGTTTAACGTCAGAGTTATGTAAAAAAATTCCAAAAAAGAAATCAGATAAAGTAATCTGCACACTTACAGATTATAATAGAGATATAGATAAAGATCAAAAAATTTTAGATATTTTATCAGAATTATATGAAAAAGTATATTTATGGCCACAAGGAATAGAAGATAATCAATATTTTCAAGAATTAAAAATTAGAAAAAATATAGAAATTCTTGATTTTGGTTTAGAAGTATATGATAGAATTTTGGAAAACGAAAATCTTGATTATGTTGGAACACGTCTTCATGCAGGAATAAGAAGTATAAGTAAAGAGCATCGTACGCTGATTATATCAATTGATAATAGAGCAAAAAATATTGGACGAGATACTGGATTGCCAATAATTGAAAGAGAAAAAATAGAAATGCTTTTAAAATCTAAAATAGAGTCAGAATTTACAACAAAAATTGTTATGCCGACAAAAAATATAGAACAATGGAAAAGTCAATTTTTATAAGTTGTAATTGGAGGAAAGATGAGCGTAATAAAAAAATGGATTTTAAAGATATATGTTAATATAAAGTTTATAATAAAATTTTGGAAAACAGAAAATTCATTATCATTAAATGAAGCACAAAAAATTCTTCATAAATTTTATCCTAAAAGGAACATTGAGTTAGCACAAAATGTTAATTATGAGCCAAAGTACGATTTGATGATTATTGTTCCAGTATATAATGCGGAAAGATTTCTCGAAAGTTGTATATCTTCATTATTAGGTCAGCAGACCCAATATTCATATTATATTGTATTTGTTGATGATGGATCAACAGATAAGTCGGCAATGATTTTGGATAAATATAGTCAATGCAATAATATCAAAATTATTCATCAACAAAATATGGGTATTTCAGCAGCAAGAAATATAGCACTTAAGAATATTTGTGGGAATTATTTGATGTTTGTAGATTCAGATGATATCCTTCCGGACAATACAATAGAAACATTAATGAATTTAGCAGAAGAAAAGAATGCGGATATTGTTGAGGGACAATATAAAAGTTTTATAAGTGATGATGAAATAGATATTCATAAACATGAGAGATTTCAGTCATCAAACTTAACAAAATTAAATGGCTATGCATGGGGAAAGATTATTTCTTCTGAAAAGTTGTTAAATTTAGCTTTTCCAAAAGGTTATGAATATGAAGATACAATTATAAGTACATTATTAATTCCAAGTTGTAAAAAAATATATGTCACAAATGATGTTACTTATTATTACAGAAAGAATGAACAAGGGATAACAAGTGCATTGTATAATAGAAAATCTTCAATAGATACATTATATATAACTTTATATTGTTTTGCAGAAGCATTGAATAGAAATTATAAAATTTCAGTTGAGGATTATTTAAAACAGGTCAGGCTTAATTGGATTAGAACTAAAAATATGCCGCATGATGTAAGAAAAGCGATTTTTATAGTTGAAGTAGATTTTTTTGAGAAAAATTACAAAATAGATAAAACAATAAAAAAATCGAATTTACTTAAATTACAAAAGACATTACAAAAACATAGTTATTTAGGATTTAAATGGATAATGAATTATTGGGAAATATTGGGCTAGTAAAGAAAGTCATTGTTAGAGATTGGAGACATTATGAAAAATCGTTCGCGAACAGAATATTCAGTATTAAATATTATTGCTGGAGTAGGAGGGTATATTGTAAATACTATTCTTGGTTTTATATGTAGAATGGTCTTTGTGAAATGTCTTGCGGCTGATTATTTAGGAGTTAATGGTTTATTTACCAATATTTTGTCTATGTTGTCGTTAGCTGAACTAGGAATAGGTGGAGCAATAATTTATGCATTATATAAACCATTAGCAGAACATGATGACGAAAAAATAGCATCTTTGGTTAAAGTATATGGAACCGCATACAGAATTATAGGAATTGTTATAGGTATAATAGGAATATGCTTAATGCCATTTTTAAATTTTATTATTACAAAACCACCGCATATTACCGAAAGTATTTATGTATTGTATATGATTAATCTGTTTAATACAGTGATAACATATTTTTATAGCTATAGAAGTTCATTACTTATTGCAGCCCAACAGAATTACATAGTGGTAGGAATTAATTATATTATCACAATATTACAAAGTATATTTCAGATGGTAGCGTTAGTAATTACGCGCAACTATATGGTATATATAGCTATTCAAACTTTAGGTACAATAATATATAATTTAATTGTTTCTTACACGGCACAAAGAAGGTTTCCTTGTATTAATAATAAAAATATAGAATCATTACCAGAAAATGAAAGAAAATCTTTATTTAAGGATATTCGAGATCTTACTTTCTATAAAATATCTGGATTACTTGTAAATAGTACAGATAATATATTAATTACTTTTTTTCAAGGTTTAGCAACAACAGGGATTGCATCAAATTATACGTTGTTAGTAAATACAATTAATTCATTATTAGGTCAGGTGTTCAATAGCTTAACTGCTAGTATAGGAAATCATAATGCAATAGAATCGGAAGAAAAAAAATATCAGATGTTTGGATTTATGAATATGATGAATTTTTGGATATTTGGTTGGGCAACGCTAGGTATAATTTTTTGTTCTTCTGATATTGTACAATTGTGTTTTGGTACAGAATACGTTTTACCAATAAAAATTCCAATGGTCATTGCTCTCAATTTCTATACGGTAGGGATGATGAATGCAGTATGGACGTATAAGCATACTCTAGGATTGTTTAAATATGGAAGATTTTTACAAATTATAACGGGAATTCTTAATATTATGTTTTCAGTATATTTAGGAAGAAAATGGGGACTTTTTGGAATTCTATTTGCAACATTTATGGCAAGAATATTAACAAATTTATGGTATGATCCGTATGCAGTATATACACATGGATTTCATAAATCTGTTATTCAATATTTTAAAAAATATATATATTATATAATTGTCTTGGGGATGGCAGCAATCTTATGTTATGTATCATTTAAGTTAATTGTAGGTCCGTTGGTTTTACGTATTTTAATTAAAATGGTAGTGTGTAGTGTAATTACTAACATAGTTTTTTTTATTGCATTTTATAAAAGCCGAGAAATGGTAGTATTAAAAAATATAGTAATTAAGGTGTGTAAAATTATAAAGAAAAGAGGATAAAGTAAATATTGTAAAAGAAATTTTGTAATGATGAGGAATTATTGAGAAGTGCAGGATTATAAAGACTCCTATGATTGCATGGAATATTAGAGAGACATGGATTAGCAAGTTATCAATTTTGGACAACATTTATGAGCGAAATATGTCCGGAAATAATTGTAGAAAGTAAAAGAAATAATCGTGAATTAAAGTCCCAAGGACTTTAAGAATTTCATTAGTTGTGTGCGTGGAAAGCATAATGCCAAGACAGAAAAATAACCGCCCTAACCTGGAAAGTTAAGCGGTTATTTTTATAACTTATTAATCATCAGGCGAACCGTCATCGGTAGCACCTTTCTTTATTAATATATTAACATTTGGTATATTTTATGTCAACAAATAAAAAATAAAGGAGAGGTGAATACACACTGTGGATCAAGAAAAATTAAGAACCATATTGCAGATAGGTGAAACAATAGCAGTAGAATTTAAAAGATGCAGCAACCGAATAGAAAATGATGTATATCAAAGTGTATGCTCCTTTCTGAATCGTTTTGGTGGAGATATTTACCTTGGTGAATATTCTTATGCGGCAGAACCAACCATGTCGGACAGATGGCTCAATCAGTCCAAGATTATTCATTTTTTGCAGATATCATCTTGAGAACCATAGCCTGCTAAATAATCTAAGACTGCTTGCTGTTTCAATTCTTTGGAATATTTTTTATTCCCTTTCAATGTAAATGCATTTGCTCCCATAGATTCATAGTTTCGAATCCATTGTTGGACAGATGCGAGACTTACATCAAACATATGGGCAATTCGTTGTTGGCTTTCTTTTCCATCCAGATATAGATTTACAGCATATATCTTATTCTCAACAGATACTTTTCTTTTAGACATAAAATATGCTCCCTCCTAAGTGACAAGTTATTATTATTTCACTTGTCTACCTGGAAGGGAGCATATCAATCATTATGTGACAGCCTTGCTAAATTTTCGATTTAAACAAACAATTTCACGATTCGTGTCTTATTCAGCACAAAAATAGAAGCATCCATAAACAGATGAGCCAGCAAAGTACTGATGATCACGCCATTTGAAGTTAATAAGAAATCCGTATAGAATCCATACCAGCAGATAAATCCTGAATAAATTCCCATTAAAACTAATAAAGGGAAATTCTGCATGACACCAGATAAAGAATCCTTAATATCCTCAATGGTGGAATCAAAATAAACAAAACGTCCGATCGCAAGCATAACAAAATAAAAAATTAAAGAGTCATAATTTGAATCATTATAAATAAACTTAATATATAGCAGGATCAGAATGATATAAAATGCAGAGATTAATCTTACGGATGCTTTCTGCTTGGATGATATAACTTTCAGGTGGACAAAGATACGGTCAAACCAGAAAGTCAGGAATACAGAGCATACTAAAAATGCAAGCAGTAAAATGTCCTGATATTTATGCCAGTATAAGGCTGCCTGTGGAATCCTTTCATCAAGTACATAATATAGAGAAAGGAAGATAAGCACCGAAGTACTGGAAAATACCATCTCATAAAAACTTTCAATCCGGCTTAGAACTTTGGTTTTGTGGGTTTCATTAATTTGTGCCAGTTCTTGGGTCGTTGGATTTTTTGCATTGATCTTATAATGTTTTTGTAATTTGGCGGCAATTAAAACGATCGCAAGGACAATGATCAGTCCGATCAGTGATACGATCAGAAATCCGCCGGCATTTTGTGCGTTAAAATAGTGAGTAACGTAATATTTTGATTGTTCCATGTTATATACCTTCTTTTGATAAATCATTCATATTAAATCTAAAGATTTATTTTAGCACGATATTTTGATTTTTCAACTGATAAATGGTCTTAATCATAAAGAATTCACAAAATCATAAGAAAGACAAAAGAATTTTACTGATATACTTGTGAGCATAGATACGCCGATGGTATAATATAAAGAGTACATTTTTGAAAGCAGTGAAGACTTTAGATGAAAAAGATATTAAAGATAACGGGTATACTATTAATGATTTTTATTTTATTTATAGTGATAGAAGTCGTTATTTCATACAAATGTTTAACAGTTAAGAATTACAATATAGAATCAGACAAGATCAAGGAGAACGTAAAGGTTGTTCTGGTATCAGATCTTCATTATGGTACATTTGGAGAGAATAATAAACGTCTGGTCAGCAAGATCAAAGAATGCAAGCCGGATCTTATTCTTTTTGATGGAGATATGATCAATGAAGAGAGTAAGAATCTTCAAACAGTAATCACTCTTGTGAAGAGACTAAAGGAGACTGCACCGGTTTACTATGCTTTGGGCAATCATGAGATTGGATATCTTGATCGTAAGACTTCAGATTTATATGGAGAATTAAAGAAAGCTGGAGCAGTAGTTTTGGAGAAAAACTATGAAGATATCAAAGTGAAGAATCATACGATCCGTATCGGGGGTTTGTATGAATATGCTTTCGCAGTCGATGGACAAGGAAAGATGTCTAAGAAAGATATGAATTCTGGATTAAGAGATTTTCTGATGGATTTTGAAGACACGAAGGCATTTAAGATCATGATGTCACACAGACCAGATAGTTTTATCTTTGGACAGGCAGCAGACACATGGAAGATTGATCTTGTGGTAAGTGGACATGCACATGGAGGACAGGTGATCCTTCCTGGCATGGGAGGTTTGTATGGTGCAGATCAGGGATGGTTTCCAAAGTATGTTGATGGAATTCATCATTTTAGGACAGTTAAGAATATGATCGTTACAAGAGGATTAGGAAGTGACAAAGAGAAACTCCCGAGATTCAATAATATACCAGAGATCGTAGTGATCGATCTTAAGAAATAACATATCAAAGGAAAGTGTGGCAGATTATGAATGCGACAAATGTATTTTTAGACATATTAAAAAGTGCAATAACACAGACAGAATGTGATAACCTCGACGGGCTTGATACGGATGTATGGATCCGGGTTTATGATATCAGTCAGAAACAGCAGCTTTCACCATTGATCTATCAGCAGATTTTTTCTAATCCGTCTTTTTTGGAAAGTGATCCGGAATTTCAGAATTTCTGGAAGATGGATACGATCGATCAGGCAGGTAATCAGGTTCGAAAGAGTATTTTATTTTTGATGTTATCTGATAAGATGCGTCAGAATGGTCTGACACCATTGGTAGTGAAAGGAATTGTCTGCAGGAATCTATATCCAAATCCTGACTTAAGAACGTCGAATGATGAAGATCTGTTTATACCGAGAGAACAGTTTCAGAAGATGGACGAGTTCTTGAGAAATGAAGGATTTATGAGAGATGAATTGATTGAAGGCAAAGACTATCAGGAAGTTCCATATAAGAATCTGTCCAATGGGTTATATCTGGAGCTACATATGAATCTGTTTGCACAGGAGTCTGGTGCGTATGGACATTTTAATGAGTTGTTTGCAGATGCTTTTGATACATGCATAGAGACAGAGATTCAGGGAAGCAAGGTACTTACGCTCAATGTCGGAGAACATTTCCTGTATCTGGTATGCCACAGCCTCAAACATTTTCTTCACAGTGGATTTGGAATCAGACAGGCGTGTGATATGATTTATTTTGCAAAGAATTATCATGATCAGTTTGACTGGGAAGAGATAAGAAGTGTGATGCGGGAATATCATATGGAGGCATTTGCAATGAACGTGCTTGATATTGGTGTTTGTTATCTTGGAATCTCATGGGAAGAGATGGGACTTACGAAGCCGTCCGATATAGATATTGACTGTACAGCATTGCTTGATGATATGCTGGATGGTGGTATTTTTGGACAGAATGATATGAATCGCGTACATAGTGCGAATATTACACTGAATGCGGCAGAACATGAAAAGGCGAGTGCAGCTTCCGGTATTGCGGCATCCTTATTCCCTGATAAGGAATATATGAAGACAAACTATGATTATGCGAGAAAATATCCGTTTTTATTACCAGCAGCATATATACAAAGAATTTTAAAATATCTGCTAAAACGTAAGAAAACAGGACAGAATACGGGAGAGAAAAGCAGTACACAGATTGGCATGGAGAGAGTGAAACTGCTTGAAAAATATAAGATTGTAGACAAATAAATATATATAATGAAAAGAGGTGATTCCTCATGCTGGATCAGGAGAAATTTTTTAACACATACAAAGTACAGGAAGCATTTGAGGATTCTGGACTTTCCTGGGATACGCTTGAGAAGATTTATGATGACTATAAGAGCCGCCTGCCAGAGATGAAAAAGATGGCAGATCATTTACAGGAAGAAATATCAAAAGAGATAGATTTTCATGTACATTCAATTCATAACAGATGTAAGAATCCTGAACATCTCATTGAGAAGATCATAAGGAAAGTTGGAGTTGAGAAACGTCAAAAATATAAAAGTATTAATGAAAAGAATTATTTAAGGATCGTACGTGATCTGATGGGAGTCAGGATTTTGATCTTATCCAAAGAAGAATGGCGTATAGTGCATGATTTTTTATTAAAGGTTGACGAAGATCCCCGATATGATATCTGTATGGCAGAGATGCCAAGAGCTTATATTCGTTATGGGGACCGTGATATTTTTAATTATACGATCCATAAAGAGTATACAGATAAGGGATACCGTTCCCAACATTATATTTTTAAGTATAAAGAATATTATTTTGAAGTACAGGTTCGTACGATCGCAGAAGAAGTTTATGCGGAGTTTGACCATTATGTAAAATACCCATATCGAGAGAATAATCATTTTCTCAAACGCTATACAAGCGTAGTGGCAGAATTGTTAAATTCTGTGGATGAGATTATTTCCACATGTTTTCAGTTTGGAGAAGAAGGCTGGTTCGATATGGAGAAATATTTTGCACAGGACAGTTACAGTGATCTTGAGCGAATGTCAAAAGAACCACATAAGAGAGAACAAGAGCAGATTCCAAGAGCCAAAGATGGTGTAATTGATGCTGGGAGCTATATGAACCGGATGATCTTAAGAAAGGGATAAAACCAGATGGAGAGATATGATGACGGATTCGCAGAGGAAAGACAGCGGATCGAACGATTGGTGGAAGAAATCATTGCCGGAGAACACAAAATCGATAAACTGCCAAACTCATCAGCCGGATTTACCGGTGCGGCACAGGCAGAGTATTTTTCAAAGGCAAGATATCATTTAGAATCGGATGTAAATAATCTGATCGTAAATCATAAACAGCAACTGGATGAACTACAACTGTTAAAGATGATAAAGGAGCCCAAATGATAGAACATAATTTATTTGAGATGGAGAATTACAGAGAGCTGATTGATGAGGTTGGAGTGGACAAGTTCCGGGAACGATTTGAGGAATTACAGAAAACAGCAATGGAATTTATTGAGATTGCTGGATTTTCTGACGTAGCTTACTGTAATGAACGAATTTTAATGCAGGTGATCCTTGATTATTTTATGGATGTGATGCGTTTAAAAGAATTTCACAGTATTGAGCGTATCCGTACAGAGAAATTGTTTGCATATACAATCTCATGGATCGTTAAGAGAAAACCAATCCAGTTTCGGGAATACTCTGATCAGGAAAGGGATATTTTTGTAAATGAACGATTTGCAGCATATCTGTTGATCAATGAATGCTTGATGTGTGGCAGCAAGCATTTTGTGAAGGAAGCTTACGCGGAGAAGTTGGTGGAATATACAGAGATGCTGTTATATTATTTCAAATACCGACAGTGTGATCCAAAGACATTAGAACTTTTGATCGAGTCGTTTAAGATGGGCGGATTAGTACATTAAGAAGATTAACAGATAACAAAAGCAGTAAAAGGAGGTCTTTGATGGGAATCCTTGTTTTTGATGTGGGAACTTCAAGCATGCGGGGTGTATTGATGAATGAGCAGGCAGATATTCTATGCCAGTTTCAGGAAAAATACCACCCTGATTTTCATTTATCGATTTATGTGACACAGAATCCTGAGATATGGAGAAGTGTATTATATGATATTGCGAAGAACATTCAGATATGGTGTGAGGAACATGGACACAAAGTTGAGATGATTTCATTGACGGCACAGAGAACATCAATGATACCAGTAGATCGGGATGGAAATGCATTATGTGATGCTGTGATGTGGCAGGATAAGAGGAATATCAAGACATGTATGAGACTTGCTGGGTACGATGGAGACATTATACGAAGAAGTGGAACGATGGTAAATCCTGTTTTTGCAGGGAGCAAGATGGCATGGCTTCATGAAAATGAACCAGAAATATATGACAGATCCTATAAGCTTTTTGTGGTAGCTGATTATCTGTTTTATCATATGACAGGACAGATGAAGACAGACAGAACATATGCCAGCCGTTTCCATCTGATGAATCTGAGAACCGGACAGTGGGATAAACAATTGCTTGATATATTTGATGTGGAAGAGAGCAAGCTTTGTGAACTTATTGATCCTGGAGAACTTCATGGGTATACGAATGAGGCATTTTCAAAAGCATCCGGCATACCGACAGGAGTTCCCGTATATTCTGCTGGCGGTGACCAGCAGTGTAGCGCGCTTGGAATGGAAATTTACAAAGAAGGGGATCTTGAGGTGACAAGTGGAACCGGTGCATTTATCATCGGAATCACAGAAAAACTGCCACCGGTTATTTTAGGAAATCCGATCATTAATTATTCTGCGGTAAAAGGAAAATATATCGTAGAAGCAAGTATTCTTACATGTAGTGCTGCGTTTGACTGGTTTCGCAGGAATTTTTATAAAGAAGTTCAAGGGGATATTTATAAAAAGATTGATGAAGAAATCAATGAATCCCCGCCGGGAGCAAATGGTTGTATGCTGCTTCCGTTTTTTCAGGGAAGAGCAACGCCACAGTGGAATCCGCAGGCAACGGCATCATTTACCAATGTAACACTCAGTACGACAAGAGGAGATATGGCAAGAGCCTTGCTAGAAGGAATTGTCTATGAGATCCGCAATAATTTAGATATTGTGGAGGGACAGATTGGAAAGGCAGAGAAGATTCAGATAGGCGGCGGATTAAGTAAGAGTCAGGCATTCAATCAGATTCAGGCAGATGTCTATGGTAGAGAACTTGTACATTATGAGAAACGTGAATCAGGGATCATCGGTGCATGGGTGAATACAATGGTTGAAAGCGGAAAGGCATCTGGTTATGAGGAAGCCCTGAAATTGGCTGGACAAAAGGACGCATTAAAGATCTATGATCCAGTCATGGAGAATACAAAAAAATATCAGGACATTCGTGGAAAGATGAATCGTTTGTACCAGAAAATGTATTAAAATTTAATAATAATAATTATCAAAGAGAAGCAACTGATAGAGTGAATCTATGAGTTGCTTCTCTTTTTGTGCATTATGAACAAAATATACAATCTTGCACATATGTGCAGATGGATTGTATTTATGTAAGAACAATATATTTATGGATGTCAATGAAAAATACCCACTTTGCACATATGTGCAAAACATGAGAATTTGTTGCACAGGTGTGCAGCGAATGATAAGATGTAAACAACTTAAGGAGATACACATAAAGCAGCATAGAAAATATGGAGAGTTAATTAGGAGGAAACAAATGAGTGAAGTAATCGAAGCAAGAAACATCAAATTGAATGTTGAAGCATCTGACTGGAGAGATTCCATGATCAAATCAGGACAGCTTTTAGTAGACAGTGAATACATCACAAAAGATTACATTGATCTGACGATCAAATGTGTGGAAGAAAACGGACCATACATTGTTATCATTCCAGGACTTGCACTATCACATTCAAGACCAGATGTCAGTGTTAAGAAAACAGGATTAAGCTTGATCACATTAAGCAAGCCAGTCTGTTTTGACTGTGACAATGATCCAGTAGACATTGTTCTTACTCTGGCAGCAACAGATGACACATTTCATCTTGAAAAACTTCAGTCCATGGCTGAATTTATCTCAGATGAAGATAACATCGAATTCATTAAGAATGCAAAGACAACTGAAGAAGTTGCCAAAGCGATCAATGAATTTGAACCTGAAGAGTAAGAAGGGAGAATAGAGGATGGAAATATTAAACACAGTATTTACTTTTGTATCCAATAACATTTTAACAAAAGCGGAGTTCTTCGTAGGACTGATCGTCTTAGTTGGATACATTTTATTAGGAAGAAAATGGTATGAAACATTAGCAGGTTTCTTAAAAGCAGTTGTAGGTTACATGATCTTAAACGTAGGTTCTGCCGGACTGATCAACACATTCCGACCAATCCTTGCAGGATTGAACCAGAAGTTCCATTTGAATGCGGTAGTAATTGACCCGTATTTTGGATTAAACGCAGTTAACGCAGCACTTGAAAACATTGGATTATCCGCAGCATGGACAATGACATCATTGTTAATGGCATTTATCTGGAACATCATCTTATTGATCTTCCGTAAAGCTACAAAACTTCGTACATTACTGTTAACTGGACATATCATGGTACAGCAGGCAACAACAGTAACATGGATCATATTCTTATTCATTCCAGGACTTCGTAGTATCTGGGGAGCTGTAGCAGTCGGAATCTTAGTCGGTACATACCAGGCAGTATTCTCTAACTTAACTGTTGAACCAACAGATCGTTTAACAGATGGTGAAGGTGGATTCGCAATTGGACATCAGCAGATGTTTGCAATTTGGTTAGCTGATAAGATCGCACCAAAGATCGGTAAAAAAGAGGATTCTATCGAGAATATCAAACTTCCAGGATTCTTACAGATGTTCAGTGACAACGTAGTATCCACATCAGTATTAATGTTCGTATTCTTCGGAATCATCATGTTAGTACTTGGTGAAGACTTCATGAGAAGCTTAGATGAGACATTCTCACAGACAACAGCATTTGGATTCTATATCTTCTCTAAAGCATTAAGCTTTACCGTTTACTTAAATGTATTACAGTCAGGTGTTCGTATGTTCGTAGCAGAACTTACAGAATCATTCAAAGGTATTTCAGACAAGCTGCTTCCAGGAGCAATCCCAGCAGTAGACTGTGCCGTAGCTTATGGATTCGCACCAGCAAACGCAGTAACAGTTGGTTTCTTCTGTGGAGCACTTGGACAGTTCTTAGCAATCGCAGGACTATTGATATTCCACTCACCAGTAATGATCATCGCAGGATTCGTACCACTGTTCTTTGATAACGCAAGTATCGCAGTATACGCAAACCACAGAGGTGGAGTTAAAGCAGCTATGATCTTACCATTTATCAGTGGAATCATTCAGGTATTAGGCGGAGCCGTTTGTGCATATGTCTTACAGTTAGTAGCATTCGGAGGATGGCATGGAAACTTCGACTTCTCAACAATTTTCCTTGTAATCTCTTATGTTGTGAAGTACTTAAAGGTACCTGGAGTTATCATTTGTGTATTAGCAATGTTAGTCATTCCTCAGATTCAGTATGCAAAATCTGATAAAGAGAAATATTTCACAGTAGGTCAGGAAGACGAAGACTACTAGAAATCAAAATTAGATAACAAAATATATTTAAACAACAAACAATCAGCCAAATTCAGGAGGTATTTATTATGAAAATCAAAGCAATTGCAGCATGTGGAAATGGAATGGGATCAAGCCAGATGATCAAAATGAAAATCAACAAAGTGTTCAAAAGATTAGGAATCGACGCAGAAATCGGACATATGAGTGTTGGAGAAGCAAAAGGTGTAGCAAATAACTACGATATGATCTTCGTATCTGAAACATTTACATCACAGTTCAGAGTAGGAAAAGATACAAAAGTTATAGGACTTAAGAACCTATTATCAGAAAAAGAAATCGAAGCAAAGATCAGAGAAGCATTAGATATGCCTGCAGAATAAACCGGGGTGAGATAGATGTACGATATCAAAAAAAGGCCATTAGGAATTTATGAAAAAGCTCTTCCAAATGATTTTACATGGCTTGAAAAAATGCAGGCTGCAAAGCAGGCAGGATTTGATTATATCGAGATTTCCATCGATGAATCTGATGAGAGATTAGCAAGACTTGACTGGAGTGATGAGCAGATCGAAGAAATTCGTTCTTATATGAAAGAGACAGGAATCATCATTCCAAGCATGTGCTTAAGCGGTCACAGAAGATTCCCGTTTGGAAGCAAGAACAAAGAAACAAGAGACAAGGCATTTGAGATCATGGAGAAAGCAATTCTTCTGTCACAGAAATTAGGAATCAGAGTGATTCAGCTTGCAACCTATGATGTGTATTATGAAGAATCCGATGATGAAACAAAAGCATTATTCTTAGAAGGAATGAAAAAGTCAGTAGAAATGGCAAGCCATGCAGGAGTGATCCTTGCAATGGAGATCATGGACACACCATTTGTTGGAACAATTCTTCGTGCAATGCACTATATCAAAGAAATTCGTTCTCCATACTTCAAGATTTATCCAGATATGGGAAATCTGACACAGTTCTCTGCGGATGTTGAAAGCGAATTTGAGCTTGGAATTGGTGAAACAGTAGCGATCCACGTCAAAGAGACAAATCCTGGAGTATTCAAATGTGTACCATTTGGAGAAGGAACGGTAAGATTCACAGATATCTTTAAGAAATTAAAGGATCTGAATTATACAGGAATGTTCCTGATTGAAATGTGGGCAGATAATTCTAAGAAACAAACAATGGAAGAAGCTGTAGAAGTTATCAAACAGGCTCGTCTGTTTGTAGAAGATAAGATGGAACAGGCAGGGCTCAAAGTTCCTGCATAAGGAGGAAATTATGTATCGAATGGTGGTAACGGATCTTGATGGGACCCTGCTAAACAGCAAAAAACAGGTTTCTGACGAAAATGCGAAAGCAATTATGAAACTTAGTAATCATGATGTAGAGTTTGTTATGGCAACAGGAAGATCTGATGTTATGACAAAAGCATATACAAAAAGCAGACAGAGCTGCAGGAAACAATGATCAGGACGGCGTTGGAAAAGAATTAGAAAAAATATTTGGAAATGCAGGAAAGTAAGGAAGGAGTTAAGAAGATGCTTGATGAATTAAAACAGCAAGTATATGAAGCAAATATGGAATTACCGGCAAAAGGACTGGTAACTTATACATGGGGAAATGTCAGTGGAATCGATAGAGAACGTGGTTTGTTTGTCATTAAGCCAAGTGGTGTAGAATATGAAAAACTAACACCAGATATGTTAGTTGTCGTAGATTTAAATGGAGAAAAAGTTGAGGGTGACTTAAATCCTTCTTCAGATACACCAACTCACGTTGAACTTTACAAAGCGTTTCCAGAAGTTGGGGGAATCGTTCATACACATTCTCCATGGGCAACATCCTGGGCACAGGCAGAAAGAAGCATTCCATGTTATGGAACAACACATGCAGATTATTTCTTCGGAGATATTCCATGTGCAAGAGCTTTAACAGCCGATGAGATCAATGG
Organism: Anaerostipes sp. Marseille-Q3525; assembly: GCF_018223505.1. Classification (NCBI taxonomy): domain Bacteria; kingdom Bacillati; phylum Bacillota; class Clostridia; order Lachnospirales; family Lachnospiraceae; genus Anaerostipes; species Anaerostipes sp. Marseille-Q3525. The sequence continues at coordinate 10,371 of NZ_JAGTTT010000025.1, read as the reverse complement.
AGAATATGAAAAGAATACAGGGATTGTGATCGCAGAAACATTTAAAGATAAGAATCCAGTATATGTACCAGGTGTTTTATGCACAAACCATGGACCATTTTCATGGGGAGCTGATGCAGCAGAAGCAGTTCACAATGCAGTTGTTATGGAAGAAGTAGCTAAAATGGCATATCGCTGTGAACATCTGAAAAAAGATATTGAAGAAGCACCACAGGTATTACAGGACAAACATTTCTTCAGAAAACATGGAGAAAACGCTTATTACGGAAATGACTTATAGGATATAGAGATAGAGCATTTTGGATAGAAAAGGAGATCAAAGTTATGAGTAAAATTAGTGAAATGACAAGAGAAAGCTGGATCGAAAGTACATTCCCAGAGTGGGGAACATGGTTAGTTGAAGATATTGAAAATGAAGTTGTAGCACCAGGAAATGTAGCAATGTGGTGGCTTGGATGTACAGGTGTATGGTTTAAAACACCAGCTGACACAAACATTACCATCGACTTATGGTGTGGAAATGGTAAACGTACACATGGTGATGGAAAAATGAAAGTCGGACATCAGATGGCAAATATGTGTGGTGGACGTGCAATGCAGCCGAACCTTCGTAATGTGCCATTTGTAATTGATCCATTTGCATTTAAGAAAGTTGATGCAGTATTAGCAACACATTATCATCAGGATCATATGTCTGCAGAATGGGCAGCACACGTGATCAACAGTGGAATGACAACAACTGATGAAAATGGAAAAGAGATTCCAGTACCATTCATCGGACCTAAAAAATCCGTAGAATTATGGCAGAAATGGGGAGTTCCAGCAGATCGTTGTATCACAGTAAAACCTGGAGATTCCATTAAGATCAAAGATATCGAGATCATCGCATTAGATTCCTTTGATAGAACATGTATCGTAACAACAGACTCTACAGGTCCAGACAGAGAAGAATTAACAGGTGTATGCCCAACAGACATGGATGACAAAGCAGTTAACTACTTAGTTAAGACACCAGGTGGAAATATCTATCATTCTGGAGATTCTCACTTCTCTATCTACTTTGCAAAACATGGAAAAGATTACGATGTAGACGTAGCATTTGGATCTTTCGGAGAAAACCCAATCGGTATGCAGGATAAGATGACATCTGTAGATATTCTTCGTATGGCAGAAAACTTACAGTGCAAAGTTGTTGTACCTATTCACTGGGATGTATGGACAAACTTCCAGGCTGACTGTGCTGAGATCAAAGTATTATACAACTTCAAGAAAGATCGTAACGAATATAAATTCCATCCATTCTTCTGGCAAGTTGGAGGAAAATACACATATCCAGCAGACAAAGACAAAATTTACTATCATCACAGAAGAGGATTCGAAGATTGCTTTGAAGCACCACAGAATATCCCATTCCGTTCTTGCTTATAGGAAGAAGGTGGCATAATGAAAGTATCAAAGAAAGTTATCGGAAACTTGGAAAAATGCTATTCTGTTGCACCTTTAACTTACAAAGGAAAGAAACATATGCTCGTAGCAGCAGAAAAAGTAAATCAGTGCCGTTTATATGACCTTGAGGGAAATCAGGAAGAAGTCATCTGGGAAGGACCGGGAGGAACCATGTCAATGGTTCAGGTCCCTGGTTCCGACGGACAGTTTTTAGCAACACATAAATTTTACTCTCCAAATGATTCCAAAGAAGCAAAGATCATCTTAGCTTACCCAGAAGATGGAGAATGGAAAGTAAGAACACTGGCAGAACTTCCATTTGTACATCGTTTTGACATTATTTCAAGAAATGGAGTAAACTATGTGATCGCATGTACCCTAAAATCTGGACATGAATACAAAGAAGACTGGAGAAGTCCAGGAAAGATTCAGGTATGTGTTCTTCCAGAAAATTTAAGTACCGTTGATGAAGAACATCCATTACAGTTTGAAGTATTAAAAGAAGGTTTATTAAAGAATCATGGATACTGCAAAGCAGAAGTTGATGGTGTTTTAAGATCTTATGTTGCAGCAAATGAAGGTGTCTTTGAATGCACACCACCAGAATCTGCAGAAGGAACATGGGAGATCAAACAGGTCTTAGATGAAGCAAGCAGTGATATGGCATTTGCAGACTTCGACAACGATGGTGAGTTAGAAATGTTAACAATCTCACCATTCCACGGAGAAAAGATCAGCATTTTCAAGAAAACAGATGATGAATTTAAGAAAATTTATACTTATGAAAAAGACGCTGAATTCGCTCATGGAATCTGGGGTGGAGAGATCAATGGTGTGAACGGAGTTTTGATCGGACACAGAAAAGGTGAGAGAAATCTCTTATTCTTCAGATGCACAGATGCTGAAAAATTAATATTTACAGCTGACCTTTTAGACAGTGATGTAGGACCAGCAAACGTACTTCATTACACAAACAATGGAGAAGATTATATTTTGTCTGCAAACAGAGAAATTGATGAAATTGCATTGTATAAAGTAGAAAAATAGAGATATTGTATACTGGACGCAAATTAACCAATGCGGTATAATAAAAATGCTTTGGATAAAGAATGGGAGGTGGAAAACAATGAAGGAATATGATTCACTTAGTGATAACGAAAAGCGCAACATGCTTGCCAGTGTTGCAAACCTCTATTATAATGCGGAAATGACTCAGAATCAGATTGCGGAACGTTTTTTTACCTCACGTTCTAAGATTTCAAGAATGTTAAAAGAGGCAAGACAACTTGGAATCGTAGAAATCAAGATTTTAGAGCCATGGGATCGTAATATAGAGCTGGAACAGGAATTTATGAGAAGATTCGCACTCAAAGATGTACGAGTGATCTCAACAAAAGAAAGCAATGACACGATGGTTCTGCAGAAACTTGGAGAAGTAGCGGCTTATTATCTTGATAATCTGTTAAATGACAATATGATTCTTGGAATTTCATGGGGAAATACTATGTATCATACAGTCAAAGCAGTAAAGACCAGCAAGAATATTCCAATCACAGTTGTACCGATCATGGGAGCAGCGAATGTAAGAACACCAGAGAGAGATTCCTTGGATCTTTCCAAAGAACTTGCTTATGCATATGGTGGAACATATCATTATATTTACGCACCATTGTTTGTAAACTCAGAAGAAGTCAGAGATAGTCTTGAACAAGAACCAAACATCAAAGGATGTCTTGAATTAGCAAAGAATGCAGATATCATTCTTACAAGTGTTGGTTCCATTGTTTATAAGAGTTGGAAATCATATTTAAGTACAAGAGATTTATATAATCTTGAGAAGAAAGGTGCGATCGGACATATCGGAGGACATTTCTATGATATGGAAGGTAATGAAGTCGTAACCCCATTTGTCAATAAGATGATCGGACTTGGAATTGAAGATATTAAAAACACAGAGAATGTCATCTGTGTCGCAGGACTTGAGATGAAAGCCGAAGCAATTCTTGGAGCTGTGAGAGGCGGATATATTAACACACTGATCACAGACGAAGAGGCAGCGAAGGCAGTACTTGAATTATGTAAGTAAAATACTGATTTGACGCGATGCATTGGAATTTTGCCATATTTTGAACAAAATTCCAATGCATCGCGTTCAGTTGCTTATTTATTTTTTATCATATACTCGAAATTTACAGTTGGCCAACCACCACACAATTAAAATTTATTTAAATTTCGGTTTATCATATGTAAACGTAGCATTAGAAGCATAAACAGATCTAAATTGACTATACATGATATATCCGATCTGTTTCGCATAAGCAGGGTCGGTTGCATATTCATGCCACAGATTTGAACTGTTTGGATGATAGCGGAATTTGTATAAAGTGTTCTGGTTATGTGTCTTATTATGAATATACTGTTCACTTACATACTGAGCGGCACCATAAATGGCTTTGTCTACACTTGTCCATTTATGGTAGTAAGCATAACTGAATCCGCAAAGCTGAGGAGCACTGTCATAGGCTTTGATACCATATAAGTTATACACTTTCTGTTTGGAAATTTTTGAAGTAATGTATTTTCCATTGACAGTTTTAAATCCAGTAACTTTTCCAGTGCTTCTGTCTTTTACGACCGACTTTCCAGAAACAACAGAGGTTACTGATTTACCTTGTGATAAAACACTCTGTCCATAACCTGTTTCAAGAATTGTCTGACACAGCAGATATACAGGATCAATGTTGTATTTCTTTGCAGCTGCGATCAGTACATTTCCTTTATTCTTTAATACACTGCCTGATTTTAATTTTTTGTTTAATAAGTTGTTATAAGCTGTAGCATTTACTGGGCGGTATGTATTTAGACGAAGAAACTGATAATTGTGTGTAGCATCTTTCGCTGGATTGATATAAGTTGTATAAGTAGATTTAGAAATACTCTTGCCGCCATAAGCTGGATGCTGTTTCTTTTCAGCTGTTACATATGCGGATAACGTTTTCGCATAATTTGTATATACAGTTGTAGTTTTTGCGGCAGAGCCTGTTGCCGCAGGTTTTGATTGAGCAGTAGTTGCCGCACTTGAGCTGTTTGTCAAATAACTCATAGAGACTCTGTGGGAAGAAGATGTATATCGGTAGGTCATTCCAAGTCCCTGAACAGTTTCTTTTGCAGGCATTAAGATAATTGTGCTTCCAGTAGAGTAATATTTTACCTTTGTAGGTGCAACACTAAATGTCTTTTTTGCCCCATTTAAATAGTAAGTACGTTTTCCAGAATAAGCAGTCAGTGTTTTCTTACCATATTTCAGAACGATCTTACCAGTCTTTGATGAATAAGAACGTTTTACTTTTGGCCCCTGTTTTACAAGATAGAAATAATAAGGTACCATGTTTGTATTATTAATCTGGATTCCTGCATATTTTCCAGAAAGTTTCTTGTTTTTATAATCAAAAGTTAACTGTGAACCATTATAGTAACGGGTTTTACCGCCATAACCGATCTTCATAGTTGCTGCATTCGTGTTATGAACAGGAACTGTACTTGCAGTACATCCTAATGTTAAAGCAGCAGCAAGAAGTTTTTTGTAATGCATAATAAATTTCCTCCTTTTATACAATGTTTAGAATACCACAAATTTCATGGAAGCTCAATAAAAATGTAATAAAATTGTAACAAAAACAAAATGATACAGATTGACAAAAGAAAAGAACTTTGATATTATGAAACAAACACTTTAGCATGGTAGCGTGCTGATTGAATAAAATGTATGAAGGAGCGATAAATTATGAAAAAGTTTTTAGTCGGGTTATTAACAGTCGCACTTGCAGCATCTATGCTCGTAGGATGCGGAAAGAAAGAAGAGAAAACAAAGACAGATAACTCATTGAAAGATGTACAGTCTAAGAAAGAATTAGTTCTTGGACTTGATTCATCCTTTCCACCAATGGGATTTACAGATAAGAAAGATAATATTGTAGGATTTGATATCGACCTTGCAAAAGAAGTAACAAAGAGAATGGGAATCAAATTAAAATTACAGCCAATCAACTGGAATTCCAAAGAACAGGAACTTAATACAGAGAAAGTTGACTGTTTATGGAATGGTGTTACATACAGCAAAGACAGAGCAAAAGAAATGTTATGTTCAGAATCTTACATGGATAACCATCAGGTACTGATCGTACCAGCAAACAGTAAGATCAAATCTTTAAAAGACATTACAAAAGATACAGAAGTTGGAATTCAGTCAGGATCTACAGCAGCTGATGCAGCAGATAGTGTAAAAGAATTAAAGAATTCAAAGATCAAACTGTTACCAGACAATGTTCAGATTTTAAATGATTTAGGACACGGATTAGATGCGGCTGTTATGGATGAAGTTGTTGCAAAATACTACACAAAGAAAGATGCTGGTAAATATAAAGTATTAGAAGACAGTGTAGCAAAAGAAAAATATGTCATTGGATTCAGAAAAGATGACAAAGCACTTTGCAACGAAGTTGTAAAACAGTTAAAAGCAATGGCAAAAGATGGTACATTAAAGAAGATAAGCGAAAAATGGTTTGATGAAGACATCACAACAATCAAATAATTAAAGAAATAAATTTTAAGGAAGAAAGGGCTTACGTGCTAAAGCCCTTTTTCCGTTTATAAAGATATTATAAAGGAATAACCCGTCCCTTATAAATATAGATAAAAATAAGTAATATAGGAGTAGAAAATTATGGATGGAACACAAAGTTTTCCAGAAATCGTAAAGTTATTAATTGAAAATGGTCTGCAATCTACATTGATCTTATTCTTTCTGACTTTGATTTTTGGACTGATTCTTGGTATGATAATTGCTAAAGGAAGAATGTCAAAGCTTCTGATCATTCAGATGCCAATTCGATTTTTCCTATTGATCATGAGAGGAACACCACTGATCCTGCAGTTATATGGATTCTATTTTGGACTATATTATATCGCAGGATTAAGCCTTGATCGTATGACAGCGGCGGTTATCGGTTTTTCTTTAAATTACGCAGCATATTTTGCTGAGATTTATCGAAGTGGTATTCAGGCAATTCCAAAAGGTCAGTATGAAGCAGCGAAAGTATTAGGATTTAATAAGACACAGACATTCTTTAAGATCATTTTGCCGCAGGTTGTAAAGATTATCACACCATCGCTTGGAAGTGAGTGTATGACACTGGTTAAGGATACATCCTTAGCTCATGTTATCGGTGTTATGGAGATTTATGTTGTGGCAACCAACCAGATGGCACGAAGTCGTGGAATGATCTACCTTGTTGTAGCAGGTATTTTCTATCTGATCATGAATGCCATTGTATCGAAAGTATTCTCAGTTATTGAGAAAAGAATGAACTATTATCGTTAGGGGGAAAGAAGATGAGTATTTTATCCGTTAAAAACTTAGAGAAGAAATTCGGAGATCTTACCGTATTGAAAGATATTTCCTTCGACATCAATGACGGCGAGATCATTTCGATCATTGGATCATCAGGATCAGGAAAATCAACATTACTGCGTTGTATGAATCAGTTAGAGACGATCACATCTGGAACGATCACAATCGATGGAAAGACATTGGTTGAGACCAAGAATGGGACACCAGTTTACGCAGGCAAAGATGTGTTGAAAGAAATTTTAATGGAAACAGGATTTGTATTCCAGAACTTTAATCTGTTTCCACATTATAGTGTTTTAAGAAATGTAATGGAGGCCCCTGTATGTGTTGCAGGAGTTCCTAAGAAACAGGCAGAAGAAAAGGCAATGGAGCTGTTAAAGAAATTAGGTCTTGAGACAAAGGCAGATGCTTATCCATGTGAATTGTCTGGTGGACAGTCACAGCGAGTATCGATCGCAAGAGCATTAGCCTTAGAGCCAAAGATCTTATTCTTTGATGAGCCGACATCTGCACTCGATCCGGAGTTAACTGGAGAAGTATTAAAAGTTATCAAATCGCTGACAGATCTTCATATTACAATGGTGATCGTCACACATGAGATGGCTTTTGCAAAAGAAATTTCAGACAGGATCATTTTTATGGATAAAGGAGTCATCATTGAAGATGCATCTCCAGATGAGGTATTTAGTTCTGATAATGAAAGAACACGAGAATTCCTTGGAAAATACCATGATGTAAACTAGAAACGATAGCAATTGCTAGAAGGGAGAAAAAACGATGGTTAAAGATATGCCGAACAAGTTTTCAGAGGTAACCCCTGAGATTAAAGAACTGGCTAAGAAATGTAATAAGAAGATCGACGAAGAATTATTTGCAAAATATGACGTCAAAAGAGGTCTTCGTAAACGTAACGGTGAAGGTGTCCTTGCAGGATTAACTGACATTTCCATGATCAATGCTTATACAATGATCGACCGTGAAGTTGTACCGTGTGAAGGTAAATTATATTATCGGGGAATTGACATCGAAGATATCGTAAAGGGATTTATTGAAGAAGACCGTTTTGGATTCGAAGAGACAGCATATTTACTGTTGTTTGGAGAACTCCCTAATAAAGATGAGCTTAAACAGTTTGAAGGAATGCTTGGAGAATACAGACAGCTTCCTACAAACTTCGTAAGAGATATCATCATGAAAGCACCAAGCCGTGACATGATGAATACATTAGCACGAAGTGTCTTAACACTATTTTCATATGATGATAATGCAAGCGATATCTCACTGCCAAATGTACTGCGCCAGTGCATCCAGTTGATCGCACTATTCCCAGTACTTTCTGTGTACGCATATCAGGCATATAATCATTATGAAAGAGGAGAAAGTTTATTCATCCATCTTCCAGACCCAGAACTGTCTACAGCAGAGAATATCCTGCATTTATTAAGACCAGACAGCAAATACACAAAACTGGAAGCAAAATTATTAGATATGGCGTTAGTACTTCATGCAGAGCATGGTGGAGGTAACAACTCTACATTTACAACACACGTTGTATCATCATCAGGAACCGATACATACTCAGCGATCGCAGCGGCTCTTTGCTCATTAAAAGGACCAAAACATGGTGGTGCAAACATCAAAGTTGTACAGATGTTTGACGACCTGAAAGCTAATGTAAAAGATTGGTCAAATGAAGATGAAATTCGTGAGTATTTGTTGAAACTGCTGAATAAAGAAGCATTTGATAAAGCAGGATTGATCTATGGTATGGGACACGCAGTTTACTCACTGTCTGACCCACGTTCCAAGATTTTATCACGCTTTGTAAAACAGCTTTCAGAAGAAAAAGGAAGAGAAGAAGAATATCATTTATATACAACTGTAGAACGTCTTGCAAAACAGGTCATCGGCGAGAAGAGAAAGATCTACAAAGGAGTCAGTGCAAACATCGACTTCTATAGTGGATTTATCTACAGCATGTTAGGATTACCACATCAGTTATATACACCATTATTTGCAATCGCACGTATCGTTGGATGGTCTGCACATCGAATGGAAGAATTGATGAATGGTAATCGTATTATTCGTCCAGCTTATAAGGCTGTGGCACCACGGAAAGAATATACACCAATCAATGATCGTTAATTTTTGTCACATAAAACTAAAGTCTATCGAAATCACTATATAGAGTGTATGTTATAGGGTATTGGCTGATAAGTTTTGTATTCGTTAACGGAAGATTAAAGAGACTTATGAACACCGATTTGATGAGATGTTTGAAATACATTCTAACTTCATATATATCTTCTGTCTGAGAAAACCCCAGTTTAAAGCCAGTAACATTTTCCATACACACCCACTAGTGGTTTCGATTACGTAAATTATTTGAATATTATAAAAAGGGTTATCTGTCTGAGTCGAGCGAGAGTGCGTCGCAGACAGATAACCCTTTTTATAATATTCCACCAATAACTTCCGTCATCAAACCAGCAAATTAAAGTTTCACAACATTACATGCCTGTTTTCCGCGTGGTCCTTCTTCAATATCAAAGCTTACCTGCTGTCCTTCTTCTAAAGTCTTAAATCCTTCACCCTGGATTGCAGAAAAATGTACAAACACATCATCTCCAGATTCCTGTGAAATAAATCCATAACCTTTTTCTGCATTAAACCATTTTACTGTACCATTACTCATCTGGGTACCTCTACTTTCTTATTAATAAAAAATACATGTAACTGTTAATGACAGCCATTTTAATAAAAATTCTTTATAAAAAAGAAAAAGTCCACGAACCATTACTTGTTTTATGCATTCATAGAAATAAATAAATGCATCCGTATCGGTCGTGAACATTAAAATCTATCAATAACAAAATTAATCATAGCACAATGATTTGACGATTACAAATATTTTTTTAAATCATTGATACTTTTTTCATGAAGGGAAATAAGCTTCTCACCAAAGTGTTTTGCTTCTTTTGAAGCGTCACAGTAGAGATGACTTTTTTGGATTGCCTTCACCATTCCCATCGTATATCCCTGAATGCACATTTCAGCAAGATGGCTGACATTTTTATCACTCATGGCTTTTAATTTTGTCATCCATTCAGAATAGGTTTTTAATAGATCATTTAATTCTTCAGTAGAATCTCCATTTGAAGTAATAGCGTCTTTTACAGAGTCTGATAAATTTTGATATGATTCCTCCTGCCCAACGATCAGAGCTTTAAAATCACAATCTGTTGTGATCTTACGAATTTCTGGGATTGTTTCTAAAACCATTGCAATGTTTTGATAAATACTGTTTAATAAATTTTCATTGTCCATAATTAAAACTCCTTTTTCTTATAGGATACCGAATATCGTAATTTCTATACATCAAGAGGATAAAGTTTGAAACAAAATAGTAGAGGACAGCCGAAAAACAAAGAACACGACAAATAAACCATCTATTAAGGTGGTTTTTGAAAGTAATATAGACACAACATTAATTAGCTAATAAAGATAGGTTCATC
>NZ_JAGTTT010000024.1:0-38915 GCF_018223505.1 Anaerostipes sp. Marseille-Q3525 | reverse complement strand
ATAGTTGACTTTATACAAAATAAAATCTATAATTAAGTTTATATGTGAAATAAAATATAGAGATATTTCACAAAAGAAAAAAGGTAACGAAACAAAGAAACAGTTGAATAACCGAAGGGGAGATTTATGAACACTACATTGATTATTATGGCCGCCGGAATTGGATCAAGATTTGGTGGAGGAATCAAACAGCTGGCAAAGATGGGACCGAATGGAGAAATCATCATGGACTATTCTATCCGTGATGCAAAAGAAGCAGGATTTAATAAAGTTGTATTTATTATCCGTAAGGATATCTTCGAAGAATTTGAAGAAGTGATTGGTAACCGCATCAAAGAACAGATTGATGTAGAATACGTTTTCCAGGAATTAGATGATCTTCCAGAAGGATTTGAAGTCCCAGCAGGACGTACAAAACCATGGGGAACAGGACAGGCAGTTCTTTGCTGCAAGGATGTAGTGAAAGAACCATTTGTGATCATCAATGCAGATGACTATTATGGAAAAGAAGCGTTTGTAAAACTTCATGATTTCTTAGTATCTGGAGAAGATCTTGGAAGAGAATTTACTATGGGAATGGCAGGATTTATCCTGAAGAATACATTAAGTGATAATGGTGCTGTAACAAGAGGAGTCAGTGTTGTAGACGAGAAAGGTCTGTTAAGCCAGGTTCATGAGACAACAGGAATTGAGATGAATGAAGAAGGTAAGATTGTTTGCGACAATGAAGAAGTTCAGAAATGGATCAGCCCAGATGATAAAGTATCTATGAATATGTGGGCAGCATATCCAGAATTTTTAGAATATCTTGCAGAAGACTTCAAGAATTTCTTATCTAATGTTGAAGAAGGAGACATCAAGAAAGAATATCTGCTTCCAAATATCGTAGATAAATTATTAAAAGAAGGACGTGCAAACGTTAAGGTATTAGATACACAGGACCGTTGGTTCGGTGTAACTTACAAGGAAGACAAAGAATCTGTACAGAAAGCATTTGAAGGCCTGATCAAAGACGGTGTTTATCCAGCAGATTTATGGGCTTAAAATATAAATTATGATAATAAAAGGCAGTCGGAAGTGATTCTGGCTGCTTTTTTATTTCTTGTTTGCTATCATTATATATTGTTGCAATTCTATATATAAATGCGTTAAAATAAAACAAACCTAAAACTACAGGAAAAGGAGTATTGTAGATGGAAGGAGTCATAACAAGAAAACAGATTGCTGGAATTACGATAGAGATTCAGGAAACAAGAATTGGAGACGATATTGTGTTAATTCTTGCTGGAGGTGACAAACCACATATTGGTTGTGTTGTACAGGCGGTTCCACGTCCTTCGCTTACAAATGATGGAAGTATCAGTGTGACATCCTCAGTACTGAATCTGACCGGTCATAAAGATGAATTCTTATGCAGAAAACTGGCAGAAAAACGATGTAGAGAAACGGGAAGAATTGTTGTATGTACTGGAGGAGTACATATTGAAAATATTACGAAAGAGCAGATTCATAAGCTTCTAGAAGAAATATAACATATTTTATCGAATTACAAAAATGGAAAGCAGGTGATTTTTTGAAATTTATTCATATAGCAGATGTACATTGGGGAGCACAACCAGAGAAAGATCAATCATTTGGAAGAATCAGAGAAAATGAAATCAAACTTACATTTCAAAAAGTCATTGATTATGCAAACAAACAGCAGACAGATGTCTTACTGATCGCAGGAGATTTCTTTGATCAAAGGCCGACGAAACAGGAATTAAGAGAAGTTGATTATATATTATCAGGATTGCAGAATACAAAAACAGTAATGATCGCAGGGAATCATGATCATTTATCAACAGAAGAAGAGTTTGTTAAGTATCATTGGAATAGTGAAGTATATTTGTTAGACGGCAGAGAAAGAAATTATGTTTATTTTGAAGAACTTCACACAACTATTTATGGGATCAGTTATTGGACAAATCAGATCAGGGAAGCTGTGTATGACGATATGAAACCACAGGATTTTGATGAATTTTCCATTCTTCTTGCACATGGTGGAGATGAAAGTCATATTCCGATCAATAAAGACATATTAAAATGGTCAGGATTCGATTATATTGCTCTTGGACATATTCATAAACCAGAGATTATTTTTGAAGACCTGATGGCATATTCAGGATCTTTAGAACCTTTGGATCGTACAGAAACTGGAAGTCATGGATTTATAGAAGGTGAGATCAGTGAAGAGAAACAGCAGATAGAATTTGTCCCATTTGCAAAAAGAATGTATATACAAGTCGAGGTTATGATTACAGAAGAAATGTCTGCATCTGAAATAAAAGATCGTATAGAAACAGAACTTTCTTATCGTGGAAAAGATAATATTTATGAAGTAGTTTTAACGGGAAGTATTGATCCGGAGATAGAAATAGATTTTGATGATATCAAAGAGGATTATTTGATTTCAGATATCATTTATGAAACAAAAAACCGCTGGGATTATGATCAGTTAGCAGAAGAAAATGATCTTATGATCCAAAAAGTAGCAGAAATATTAAAAGAAGAACCGCAGGCACTGACATTTGCGATGGAAGCACTATCTTATGCCAGGGAGAGATAAGAGATGGAGATTGAGAAAATAAATATAGATGGATTTGGAAAATTTCATAAATATAATGCATTGACAACTGATAAGATTCAGGTGTTTTTTGGAAAGAATGAGGCAGGAAAGACAACAATCAGAAAATTTATGATCTCAATGCTCTTTGGTTTAGAGAGGGCAAGAGGAGTTACTGCAGAAAATGACGATTACATAAGATATATGCCAGTAAATGGAGGAAACTATGGAGGTTCTGTTACGATCAGAAAAGGAAAAACTTTTTATCGGATTATAAGGAATTTTTCAAAAGAACAAAAAAATCTTCGGATGTTTTATGAAGACACAATGGAAGAAATCAATCTGCCAGGAACTACATTGCAGCATATTCTTTTTGACAGTGACAAAACAGCATTTGAGAATACAGTATCAATGACACAGGCAGATATTCGTACAGGAAAAGAAATGAAAGAAGTTCTGCAAAATTCTATGGCGAATTTAAGAAGCAGCAAAAATGTAGGGATCGATCTTCGAAAAGCAGTAGATTATTTAAAGATCAAGAGAAGACAAAAGAGAAAAGATTCTGCATTTGTTCAGGTCGATATTTTGCGGAAACAAAAAAATGAATTCAAATATGATGTTGGGCAATTGAGACGTTATGAACAGGAAGAGAGAGAAATTAAACGACAATTACAGCAAAAAAGGCATTTGACATTTTGGCAGAAACTGATCGGCTGGATTCAAAAACTGTTAGGAAATGATCCAGAGAAGATCAAGAAGATGGAATTAAAACATCGTCTTGAAATTATAGAGATTGAGAAATCACAGCTTCAGATGCAGGAACAAAAAGCAGAAGACATGGAATATAAATACCAACAGGCTCTCAGCAGAAAGAAAGCAGCCGAGCTGGAAATCCATGAGATAGAACAGGCGATCAAAGCCATTGAGCAGGCAGGAAGATCTATTCAGAAGACATTTGGACAGGAATTAAATGAAAAGATATCTAAGATATTTTCAGATGTAACAAATGGAAAATATACGAAAGTTGTCATGGATGACAGCTTGAGGATGATGGTATATGATGGTTTCGATTATATTGATATGAAATATTTAAGCAATGCAACGATAGAACAATTATATTTTGCATTACGTCTGGCATCTGCAGATCTGTTATATGAAGATGATGGATTTCCGTTATTTTTGGATGATGTATTTGGCAACTATGATGATGAAAGATTAAAACAGACACTTGGTTATCTTGAGCGGAAAACAGACAGGCAGATTTTTTTATTTACAGGTAGAAAAGAAATACTTCATGTATTAGATCAGAATGAAATTTCATATCACCTTATTTCTTTATAGTTTTTTCTGTGCTAAGATATACAAAGAAAAAGTAACAAAAGGAGATAAGAATATATGGCAAAGAAAATGACCATGGCAGATATCGCAAGTTTATCAGGAGTCGGGAAAAGTACTGTATCCCGTTATTTTAACGGAGGATATGTAAAAGATGAGACAAGAGCGAAGATTCAGAAGGTCATTGAAGAATATAATTACACACCCAATGCATTTGCAAGATTAAATGCAAAACAAAGCAATGTGATCGGTGTGGTTGTGCCGACACTTAATTCCAAGATCACAAGCCGCGTAATCACAAGCATTGACCGATATCTAAGAGAGAAAGGATACACAACACTTATTCAGAATTCAGATCACAATATTGATCAGGAATTACAGAATATTCAGCGATTGATTCAGCTAAATGTCGATGGAATCCTGATCAGTTCCATAGCAATTACAAAAGACCACAAAGAACTGTTAAAGAAAGCAGGAATACCAGTGGTTGTCTTAACACAGGATTATGAAGATGGAATTTCCATCATTTATGATGATTACCATGCAGGAAAAGCTATGGGAGAGCATATAGGGAAGAAAGGACATCAAAAGGTTGGATATATTGGTGTTTATGAGACGGATAAAGCGGTTGGAACCGAACGAAGAAATGGTGTATTAGATGGACTGAAAGAATATGGGATTACACCTGTAATAGGAAAGAGTGATTACAGTTTCCTTGGTGGACAGACGGTTGCAAGAGAATTACTTGAAAAAGAACCAGATTTGGATGCGATCATCTGTGCGACGGACAGACTTGCATTTGGAACATATAAGATCTTGCATGAATATAAGAAAGAGATCCCAGAAGAAGTATCGGTTGCGGCCTTTGGTGGATATGATGAAAGTGCATTATTAACGCCAGAACTTACAACCTTAAAGTTTGATTCTTATGGCATGGGGTACCTTGGTGCGGAAACGATTCTTAAGATGATCGCAGGAGATCCAGTGTCTAAGAAGCAGATTGTTGGATATGAATTTATTGATGGTGGGAGTGTCCGGTAATAAATTTATATTGATAATGATCATAAATTCTTCATATGTACTCATAATATCGCCCTCCTTCCGTATTGCTCGGAACGGAGGGCTTTGCTGTTGAAAATAATAAAACAAAAAATATGGTATCGATTCCATAAAAACTATTGACAAACAAACGAGAAAGTAATAATATACAAATATGGAACCGATACCATAATAAGTTTCACAATTAAAAAAAGGAGAGAAGATATGGATTACGCAAAAATCGCCAGACAGGTTATTGAAAACGTTGGTGGAAAACAAAACATCAAATCTGTACAGCATTGTGCAACAAGACTTCGCTTACAGCTTAAGAACAACGACCTTCGCAATGAAGAAGCAGTCAGTGACATTGAAGGAGTGAAGGGAGTTTTCTTAACTCAGTCACAGTTCCAGATCATTTTTGGATCAGGACTTGTAAATTTAGTCTGTGATGAAGTGCAGAAACAGTTAGGTATAGCAGTCGATACATCAGCAGATGATGAGAAAGAAGAGAAGAAAGGGAATGCCCTTCAGAGATTAGTAAAGCTTTTAAGTGACATTTTCGTACCAATCATTCCAGCCATCGTAGCCGGTGGTCTGTTAATGGGATTAAATAACATTTTGACAGCAGCAATGTTTCATGGAAAATCAGTGATCGATCTGTATCCACAGTGGAAAGGCCTTGCGACAGCGATCAACTTATTTGCAAGTGCACCATTTACATTCTTGCCAGTACTGATCGGATTCAGTGCAACAAAGAAATTTGGTGGTAATCCATATCTTGGAGCAGCCATGGGTATGATCATGGTTCATCCTGATCTGTTAAGTGCGTACAGCATTGGTATTGCACAGCCACCAGTATGGAACATCTTTGGATTTAAGATTGCAGCGATCGGATATCAGGGAACCGTACTTCCAGTGTTAGCAGTTGCATTTATCTTAGCAACGATCGAGAAGAAGTTACATAAAGTAACACCAACATGGTTAGATAACTTAACAACGCCATTGATCTCTATCATGGTAACATCATTTTTAACATTTATTTTTGTAGGCCCAGTTTTAAGAGAAGCAGGTAACTTATTAGCAGACGGAATCACATGGGTATACAATACACTTGGATTTGTTGGTGGTGGATTATTTGGACTTGCATATGCACCAATTTGTTTAACAGGAATGCATCACAGCTTTATCGCAATCGAGACACAGTTAATTGCAGCGAAAGCAACAACAGGTGGAAGTTTCATTTTCACAACAGCAAGTATGAACAATGTAGCACAGGGAGCAGCTGTTTTAGCAGTTTTATTCTTAACAAAGAATGAGAAAATGAAATCTATCTGTTCCGCTTCTGGTGTATCTGCATTACTTGGAATCACAGAACCAGCAATGTTCGGTGTTACATTAAAATTAAAATATCCATTCTACGCAGCTATCATTGGTTCTGCCGTAGGAAATGCATATTGTGCAGCAACAGGAGTCCTAGCTCAGGCATTAGGAGCAGCCGGACTTCCAGGATTTTTATCTATGCTTCCAAAAGACTATTTAAACTTTGCAATCGGATTAATCTTATCTATGGCAGTATCCGCAGTTTTAACAGCAATCTTCTGGAAGAAGTTTAACATCGAAAGAGAAGACAACAAAGCTCAGACTTCAGTGAAAGAAGAAGTAAAAGAGATCGAAGTACAGGAATCAACAGCTGATACAGCAGAAGAAACAAATGAATTATATGCACCGATGAAAGGTGAAGTTTTAGATGTATCAAAATCTGCAGACCCAGCATTTGCAAGTAAAGCAATGGGAGAAGGAGTTGCGATCAATCCAAGTGAAGGAGTGATCTATGCACCGGCAGATGGAACAATTAGCTTAATCTTCCCAACAAAACATGCGATGGGAATTACATTAAACTCTGGTGTAGAACTTTTGATACATGCAGGAATTGATACAGTCAAGATGGAAGGCAAAGGTTTTGAAACATTCGTAGAGACAGGAGCCAAAGTAAAGAAAGGTGATAAACTGTTATCTTTTGATATGGATCTTGTCAAAGAAAAAGGATACCAGACACAGACAATGTTCCTAGTAGCAGATGCGAAAGGAAAAGAAGTAGAAGTTATTGAAGCAACGAATGCAGATAATGATACAAAGATCATGAAATTAAAATAATAATTATTCGAAAAAGGAAAGGAAACCAGGGCATATGTTTGAAAAATACAAGAAAGTCTATAAGGCAGATTATGAAAAATGGTATAAAGAAAATGAAGCTTACAGAGAACGTGTGGCGGCAGATCCTGACCGATTAAAATTTCATTTAATGCCAAAGACAGGATGGTTAAATGATCCAAACGGTTTATGCCAGTTTGACGGTACATATCATATTTACTACCAGTACACTCCATTTGAACCAACTGGTGAGTTAAAGACATGGGGACATTATACAACAAAGGATTTTATTCATTACAAAGATTATGGACCAGTGGTATTTCCGGATGAAGATATTGATGCCCATGGTGTCTATTCCGGATCTGCATTTATCGAAAATGACACGATTCACTATTTCTATACAGGTAATCTGAAATATTTTGATCGAGATGATTATGATTATATTAACAGTGGACGCGGAAGTAATACGATCACATTTACAAGCAAAGATGGGTATAATTTTACAAAAAAAGAACTGCTTATGACAACTAACGATTATCCGGACGATATGAGCAACCATGTGCGTGATCCAAAAATCTTTAAGAAAAATGATAAATATTACATGGTGCTAGGAGCAAGAGATAAAGAAGGTATCGGAATGATCATTCTTTATGAATCCGCAGATCTTAAGAACTGGACATACAAAAACCGTATTACAACGCCACAGAAATTTGGTTATATGTGGGAATGCCCAGATTTATTTGAAATCGATGGACAGTTATACATCATCTGCTGCCCACAGGGCGTAGAGACGCAGGGAATTGATTATGAAAATGTTCATCAGGTCACAGCAATGAAATTAAACTATGATTTTGAGACGGATGAATATGAGATCACAGATATTAAACTTTTTGATCGAGGATTTGATTTTTATGCACCACAAAGTTTCGAAGATGAAAGAGGAAGAAGAATTTTGATCGGATGGATGGGAATTCCAGATGCGGATTATACAAATCCAACCGAAGAAGCAGGATGGCAGCATGCGCTTACAATTCCAAGAAAATTATCTGTAAGAGATGGAAAACTGATCCAGGAACCAATTGAAGAGTTAAAACAGCTTCGAAGCAATGACAAAGCTGTTTGTACATTTAGTTATGGACAGGCGCTCATCATGCAAAATTCTATCTATGAAGCTGTTATAGATTTCAAACGCTGTCGCGAAATGACAATGACATTGAGAGAAGGCATTATTCTTTCTTACAAAGATAATATTCTTACATTAAATCTCGGTGTCTATGGAAGCGGAAGAACAACAAGAAAAGTAAAACTAGAAAAATTAGAACATCTCCATATTTTTGCGGATACATCTTCCTTAGAAATCTTTGTTAACCATGGAGAAGAAGTTTTTACAACAAGAATATATAATCGTCATGGAAGAATACTGATTAATGGAGAATGTTCTGGTATAATGACAGTATATCCATTAAAATCATTTGAGATCAAAGGAGGCAGAAATGAAGAATAAATTATGTGGAATCGGAGAAGCATTAATTGATTTTATCCCAGAGGTAAAAGGACAGAGACTAAAAGATGTACCTTCATTTAAAAGAGTCGCAGGAGGAGCACCTGCAAATGTAGTTGGAGCAGTCACAAAGCTTGGAATTCCATCCAAATTTTTGACAAAACTTGGAGATGATCCATTTGGAGATTATATTGTAGAAGTATTAGATAATGCAGGAATTGATACGTCCAATATTGAAAGGGACAAAGAAGGAGAAACAGCCTTAGCATTCGTATCTCTTGCATCTGATGGTAACCGTGATTTTAAGTTTTATAGAAAAAACAGTGCAGATTTACGTTACAGTGTTGAAGATATCCCAACAGATATTTTAGACGATTGTGGAATGATTCATTTTTGCAGTGTGGATCTTGTAGAATCGCCAATGAAAGAAGCACACAAAAAATTGATCAAAATGGCAATCGAGCAAGGTGTGAAAGTTTCCTTTGATCCGAACTTAAGATTTTCTTTATGGGATGATCTTGACAAATTAAAAGAGACAGTCAATGAATTTCTTGCATACGCAGATATCATCAAGATCTCTGACGAAGAATTAGAATTTATCACAGGATATACAGATATTAAAGATGCATTAGACGGACTATTTGCCAACAGAGCAAAATACGTGATCTATACAAAAGGAGCAGATGGAGCTGAAATTTATACAAAGAAAGGTTCCGTTATAGGAGCACCTGGATACAAAATTGATGTACGTGATACAACAGGAGCTGGCGATTCCTTTATCGGAGCATTCTTATACTGTTTGCTAAATGATGAAGTTGAAAATCTTGAAAATGTTGATGATGACACATTAAGAAGATATCTTGACTTTGCAAATGCTTATGCTGCAAATACTACTACAAAAGAAGGAGCATTGGCTGCAATGGCAGATAAAGCTGAGATGGAAGAATGGATTAAGAAATTTTAATTTGGAGTTGGCCAACTGTAGAATTCGAGTATATGATAAAAAATAAATAAGCAACTGAACGCGATGCATTGGAATTTTGCTCATATTTTGAACAAATCGCTGATCCGCCCAATTTCCTACGATAACTCGCTTTGGAGCTTTGTTTCAGACAAAAGTCTTTGAAGCTCAGACAATCGTCCAATTGGGCTGCGAATTTATTCAAAATATGGCAAAATTCCAATGCATCGCGTTCAGTTTCTTATAAATATTTCTTGTTATCTTATTTCCGTTACATATACGAAATCCTACCGTCGCAAATCACAATTTACCCAGCAAGTCGAGCGTTCACACCCTGAAACCAAGGTTTACTAAAATTATACTTAGTACCATTCACATGTGCCCAGCCAGTTTTCTTTCCATATTTAAACTGTAAGTAGATCACATCTTTAGATAAAGATAATTTGGTTAAAGTAACAACTTTACCTTTAGGAACAGTATATGCGACTTTAGAGCCATTATAGAAAGTAAGTTTTTTCGCAGTCACAAACTGATTCTTGGCAAAGTATTTAGAATGTTTATCTTTTTTATTGTTTGCGATCAGGCTCTTTACAGTTGTTGTGGAAGTTGTTGCGGCAACTAGTTTTCCTTTGCTGTATTTGTAAGGAATATTCCAGGAAATCCATCCAACTTCAGCAGGTTGATCACTGTTATGGATCGTTACATAATTCTTATCAGCGGCAACGATCTCATTTTGATAAGATGCATTTGTATTAAAAGAATTGATGCAGTTTAGCTTTTTACGTTTCTTGTTATAAGTATAAATCTGATTGAATGTAATACAGTCATTATCACCATGTCCTACAAACTGAAGGAATTCACGGCTGTTTGACATGTTTGCATAGGTTACCTTGATCCAGCAAAAAGAGCTGTCTTTCAAAGACTTTGAATAAACAGTTTTTTTATTCATTGTAACTTTGATCTTGTTGATATAATCGTTCTTATCTTTACTTGTTGTAATTTTAATGGCATCAGCTTTGCCATCTCCGTTCATATCAACTTTTGCATTGTAAACTCCATTTTTGGCAGGAACTGTTTTTACAGCTGCTTTGGTGATCGCTGGAGCATTGAAACACATCAGCAAGCCTAATGCTGCACATCCAGCGATTTTTGTAAATGTTTTTCTCATGATCAAATCCCTCCTTAAACTTATTGAAAATATATGAGAATGTTACATTTGATTTTATTGTAGCATAAAGTTCGAAAAAAATATCTGTTTTTTGAATTCTTCATAAAGACTTAAGAATATCGAAAAAGGCTGAAGGATCATTGTAAAAAGTGCATAAAAATAGTAATAAATTTATACATATATTAAAGGATATGCCGAAATTAAAAAAAGTACTTATATAAAGAATAAAAAGTATGTATAATAATCAATTGACAAGAAATAAGCAGAAAAACGCAGTGAAAGATTGCACACGGTAGTGGGGATTGGTAACGAGTTTTGTTCAGATCCCTGCTATTTTTTTGAGCTTATTTTTATATAAGAAACAAACAATAAATTTTTTAGAAGAAGGAGAGAGAAAAATGCCACAGAATAAAAGAGAAAGTCTTATCTATACATTTATCATGTGTTTCATGATGGTATTTTGGATGAGCATATACAACGTATCATTACATATGGGTGGATTATCCATGGAATCAATTAAAGCTGGATGGTTAGGATTCCCAATCGCATATATTTTTGCAATGTGCTGCGACTGGTTCTTTGTATCTAAGCTTGCGAAAGGATTTGCTTTTAAATATCTTGTAAAACCAGATAGTTCTGTTTTAAGAAAAGTAATCAGCGTATCTTGCTGTATGGTAGTTCCTATGGTTATCATTATGTCACTTTATGGAGCAGTTGAAGTAAGTATTGAAATGGGAAATTTCTCAAACTTATTGATGATGTGGCTGACTAATATCCCTAAGAACTTTGTGATGGCACTTCCATATCAGCTGATCATTGCAGGACCTGTTGTACGCTTTGTATTTAGAGCTGCATTTCCTGAAGGTAAAGTACTTGCATAATGCAGGTTAATTGAAGATATAAAAAATACCATCTGTTCTGTGACCATATGAGCTCGTCACAGAAACAGATGGTATTTTTTATATCTAAAT
Source organism: Anaerostipes sp. Marseille-Q3525 (assembly GCF_018223505.1). Lineage (NCBI taxonomy): Bacteria > Bacillati > Bacillota > Clostridia > Lachnospirales > Lachnospiraceae > Anaerostipes > Anaerostipes sp. Marseille-Q3525. The sequence goes on along the minus strand of NZ_JAGTTT010000024.1, from coordinate 27,185 downwards.
TAAGCTTATGACAAGTGCTTAAACATCTTCATGTAACACTTCAGACAGTTGTGCTGCATCCCAGTCTTCAGATATTGCGAAGAGACATTTATGGAAATAGATGACTGCTTGGTCATCGAGCTTTCCAGAACGTAATTTCAAAATCGCATCCTTTGCCATTCCCTGAATTTTATGTAAGATCGCAAGCTTTAATTCACGGATTTCATCTGATGCATTATAAAGCTTACTCATATCGTAATCATCAGAATTGCCGCAACGTGCAGCACATGTCTCACACATGGGGGCGATTTTTGATTTTTCGGATTGTATGAGAGACATAGTATTTTGGATTGTTCCATCGGATAAAGAAATATCTGCACTGTCAAGGAGTGCCTGCAAGATCAATAGATCTGTGCGAGCACTTTTTTTGTGCATGGAGCAGACACGGGAGAGGCCGATGGTTGATTCGATCAATTGATCTCTTAAAGATAATGAATCTGCCATAGATTAATCCTGTTCTAATGGAAAGATCACCACTAACATCATCTTAAAAGCTTCCACAGCATGTACAGAGTGAGGTTTCTTTGCAGGCATAACAAGAGTTTCTCCCTGATTTAAGATATATTCTTTGCCATCAACAACAAATTTTCCAGTTCCTTCGATCACTGTTACCATGGCATCTCCGATGGAATCGTGAGTTCCAATTTCTTCTCCTTTAGCGAAAGCAAAAAGAGTGACACTTACGAAGTCATTTTGAGCTAATGTTTTGCTTACTACTTGTCCAGCATCTGCGTTTACCTGATCTGCAATCTTTAATACTTTTTCATGTTCAATATTTTTAATGTATGGGTATGTGTTCATCATAAAATCTCCTTTTCTGAATATAATAATTTCTTACATCTGTTTTTAGTATATTTAAAATAGAAGAAAAAGTCTGTTGTTTTTACAACGAAATGAATTGAGAAGAAATATCATATAACAGATATATAAAACTGACATAACTACACTTCTTTTCTTTCCTATATAAATGTGCTAGAATAATCGTTAGAAAATTTTTGGAGGAAAAGATGATGAAAAACAGTGTCAAAAATTTAATCGAATTTATCGATCATAGTCCAAGTTGCTTTCATGTGATCGAGAATGCAAGAAAACAATTTATGGATCATGGTTTTATTGAATTAAAAGAAAAAGAGTATTGGAACTTAGAAGAAGGAAAGAGCTATTTTGTTACAAGAAATGGAAGTTCGATCATCGCATTTCATTTGCCGAAAAAAGATTTTCAAGGCTTTCATATCGTGGCAAGCCACAGTGATTCGCCAACTTATCGAATCAAAGAACAGCCAGAGATGCGGGTAGAGAATCATTATACAAAGTTAAATATAGAGCGATATGGAGGAATGATCCCAGAGACATGGTTTGATCGACCATTATCTGTGGCAGGACGCATTATAATAGAAGAAAGTGGTCAGATCAAAGATCAGCTTCTAAATGTTGACAGAGATCTTTTGATCATTCCAAACCTTGCAATCCATATGTCAAGATCGACCAAGGAATCAAAAGCTTTAAATCCACAAAAGGATCTGCTGCCATTATGTGCATGTGATCTATCCAAAGATGGATTTGAAGATATGATCGCCAAAGAAGCAGGCGTTAAGAAAGAAGATATCTTATCTTATGACCTGTTTTTATATAATCGAATGAAAGGGACTAGTCTTGGGATGAATGAAGAATTTGTTGCAGCACCTAAATTAGACGATCTTGAATGTGCATATTCATCCATTGAAGGAATGTTAAACGCCAAGTTGTCCAAAGATTATGTCACAATGTGTGCGATTTTTGATAATGAAGAAGTTGGAAGTGGAACAAAACAAGGAGCTGGATCTACATTTTTCCCAGAAGTTTTAAAAAGGATCTGTTATTTAACAGGTAAAAATGAAGAAGAATACTGCATGGCGGTGGCAGACAGCTTTATGTTATCAGCAGATAATGCCCATGCAGTGCATCCAAACTATCAGGATAAGACAGATCCTACAAACCGACCTTATATCAATGAAGGAATCGTATTAAAATATAATGCATCTCAGAAATACACAACCGATGCGAATTCAGCAGCACTTGTAAAATATCTGTGCAAGAGAGAAAAAATCAATTGTCAGGTATTCTTTAATCGCTCTGATATACTAGGAGGTTCTACATTAGGAAATATCTTAACTAGGCAAGTATCGATCAAGGCAGCAGATATTGGGTTGCCACAGCTTTCCATGCATTCCACGTATGAAACAGCTGGGTGTAAAGACTTAGATGATATGATGACTCTGATGAAATCTTTCTATCAGATTGGAAAGGAAGTGCAGATTTAATGGAGGAGAAACGATTGCAGATGTCAGAAAGTTTCTTTTTGACAGCAATCCTTGCAATTGTAGGAGGTTTTCTTGATGCATACAGTTATTTAATGCGAGGACATGTATTTGCAAATGCACAGACAGGAAATATCGTATTGTTTGGTGTATATCTTGAAAAAAGAAATTTTACACAGGCAATTTATTATCTGGTTCCCATTCTTGCATTTGCGGTAGGAGTCATTCTTGTAGAAATTGTAAAACATTTTTATAAAGAAGAACATAAGATTCATTGGAGACAGAGAATTGTGGGATTTGAGCTTATATTAGTAACGATTGTTGGATTTATCCCGTTAGGTCAATATGATGTTGTGGCAAATGTATTAATCTCCTTTGTATGCTCAATGCAGGTAGAGACATTCCGAAGAGTTCATGGACATCCATTTGCAAGTACGATGTGCACTGGAAACTTAAGAAGTGGAACCGAGGCACTCTGCCAGTATTTCAAAACAGGAGATAAGACTTTAAAGCAGAAAAGCTTACGATACTATGGAATCATCACATTTTTTATCATTGGAGCAATTATTGGAGGATTCCTGACAGGACGTGCTGGAGGAGAATCCATCTTTATCTGCAGTATTTTACTTGCAATTGCAACGGTTTTAATGGCAAAAGAGTTCAGAATTTAAGAAAAAAGGGAATTCCGATAATTGGAATTCCCTTTTCCTTACAAATGACAAAGATGAAATTATTCTTCTGGAAAGACTTCATTCACAAGCTGGCAGTATTCTTCATACTCATGGAACTCCGAAAGATCAGCAAATCCTTCGATCATTCCACGATAATACCATCCCTGCATCTTCTTGTCCTTCATATTAAAGCGCTGCCACAATTCTTCTCCAAGAATCTTATAATCACGATAAAGGGCACGAATATTGGCAAGCTTGTCACCAAGGGCAATGATCTTAGCGTTTCGTGGTGCATGGTTCTTTAGAAAATCAATGGTATGACCTTTCCTTTCGACCCATGTTTTGCTCTTATCTTCACTCTCCTGATAAACATAAGAAGCAACAACATCACCAAATTCATGTCTGATATCCTCAATCGAGATATCATCACAGTCTTCAACAACATCATGAAGGACAGCGGCACAAAGCATGTCTTCATCAAGGGTCATAGCGGCAACAATGGCAGCAACTTCCAGAGGGTGGATGATAAAAGGAAGGTTGGTACCTTTTCTTGTCTGACCGTTGTGAGCATTTGTTGCGAAAATAACGGCTTTTTCAAACATTGGAAAACTCCTTTGATAAAAATAGTTAGTGTAAAATAATTGTTAAGATAATCATAAAGCATTTTTTGGGGGGATTCAAGTATGAAATCCAATATTTATATACAAAGAAAAATTGATTTTTTATAAAATACTCTGCCACTTTAAAGTAAGTGAGTGTTGACTTTTTATATGTGTGAAGTTACAATAAGAAAAGGAAAAAAAGGAGAAGAAAAACAATGACAGAGAGTAACTTTACTATCGGATTTATCGGTCTTGGTCTGATCGGTGGATCTATTGCAAAGGGAATCAGACGTGTATTCCCGAACTACACACTCATTGGAATGGATGAAAATCCGGATACCATAAAAAGTGCATTGGAAGAAGGAATCATTGATTCGGTTGCAACGGACTGCAAGACAGATTTTGCAGATTGCAACTATGTATTTTTATGTGCGCCGGTTCAATATAATGTAATGTATTTAAAGGATCTGAAGGAATCGATCAATAAAGATTGCATTTTAACAGACGTTGGGAGTGTAAAGGAAGAGATTCATTTAAAGATAGAAGAACTTGGAATGGAAGAATGCTTTATCGGGGGACATCCGATGGTAGGGTCAGAGAAAGCTGGATTTTCCTTTAGTTCTGACAGGTTAGTGGAGAATGCTTACTATTTTATTACACCAACAAAGAAGATCAGTGAGCAAAGAGTCAAAGAATTTACGAATTTTATTGAAGAACTTGGAGCACTTACGATTATTTTGGATTACAAGCAGCATGATGCCTATACAGCTGCGATCAGCCATGTACCGCATATCATAGCAGCAGAACTTGTACATATTGTAAGTAATATGGATACAGACGATGGAATCTTAAAACAGCTGGCAGCAGGAGGGTTTAAAGATATCACAAGAATCGCTTCGTCTTCACCAGTTGTATGGGAACAGATTTCTCTATCTAATAAGAAGAATATCAAAGAATTATTAAAAAAAGCGCAGAATCATTTAGGATATGTGATCGCAGCTCTTGATATGGAAGATCGAGAATATCTGAATAACTATTTTAAAGAGGCAGGAGAATACAGAGATTCTGTACCAGACAGTGCTGTCGGTCTGATCCAGAAGTCATATGAGATCTTTATTGATATCCCGGATGAACCAGGAACGATTGCAACAACAACGACATTATTAGCTCTTAACAATGTAAGTATCAAGAACATCGGTATCATTCACAACCGTGAATTCGAAGAAGGTGTTTTAAAGATCATGTTATATGATGATGAATCCGCAAAGAAAGCGACAAAGATCTTAAGAGATAAAAATTACACAGTATACGAGAGGAAATAAGCATGAAATTAACAAAAAGCACAGGACTTAGAGGAGAACTTTCTATCCCAGGAGATAAATCGATCAGCCACAGAGCTGTAATGTTTGGATCACTTGCCAAGGGAACAACACATATCAGCAACTTTTTATCAGGAGCAGACTGCCTTTCAACGATCGATTGTTTCCGCAAGATGGGAGTAGAGATCGAGCAGGATGAAACGAATGTTACAGTTCATGGAAATGGACTTCATGGATTAAAAGCACCGAATGAGATACTTGATGTGGGAAACAGCGGAACAACAACAAGACTGATCTCAGGAATTCTTGCAGGACAGGATTTTGAAACTGTATTATCAGGAGATGCATCTTTAAATAAACGTCCAATGGGAAGAATCATCAAACCATTAGAGCAGATGGGTGCAAAGATCACAAGTGTAAATGGAAACGGATGTGCGCCACTTAAGATTGAAGGAACAAAATTAAATGCAACACATTACGATTCGCCAGTTGCATCTGCACAGGTAAAATCCTGTGTTTTATTAGCAGGTCTTTATGCCGATGGAAAGACAAGTGTGACAGAACCAGCATTATCAAGAAACCATACAGAATTAATGCTTCGTTCGTTTGGAGTAGAAGTAGAATCACACGATACAACAGCAACGATCACACCACCAGAAGAGATGATCGCAACAGATATCGTTGTGCCTGGAGACATTTCTTCAGCGACATTCTTTATCGTAGCAGGCCTTATCACACCAAATTCATGCATTCGTTTAAAGAACGTTGGAATCAACCCAACAAGGGATGGAATCTTACGTGTATGCAAAGATATGGGGGCTGATGTTACATTGGAAAATGTGATTGATAATGGTGGAGAACCAACAGCAGATATCGTTGTAAAGACAAGCAGATTAAAAGGAACAGTCATTGGTGGAGAAGTTATCCCAACACTGATCGATGAGATTCCAGTCATTGCCCTTTTAGCAGCATTTGCAGAAGGTGAGACAGTGATCAAAGATGCAGCAGAACTGAAAGTAAAAGAATCTGACCGAATCGCATTAACAGTTGATAACCTTGTGAAAATGGGTGTTGATGCAACAGCAACTGATGATGGAATGATCATCAATGGTGGAAATTCACTTCATGGAGCAAGCATCAACTGTAAATATGATCATAGAATCGCTATGACATTCTCTATCGCAGGAATCAATGCAGAAGGTGAGACAGTGATCGAAGATTCTGAATGTGTGGATGTATCTTATCCAACATTTTATGAACAGTTAAATTCATTACAATAGATGAAAGAAGTAAGCGAGCATTTTAAGTGGATGTAAATAAAAACTAAAAAAGGAGTTATAATCAGAAAGATATCATGAAACGTTTAAAATTAGGCAAAATACAATGGATTTCATTGCTGGTAGTCAGTGCTATGTTTGCAAATCTCTGCAGTCATATGGTACTGGCAGCATCAGCAAGTGAACAGACAAAAGCAAAAGTAACGACAACAGCAGCAAAAAAAACAACAAAAACAAAACAGGAAGAATACAAAGCATTCTGGTTTTCTTATTATGATTACGATACTTATCGTGAGACAAACAAAAAAAGAAATGCAAAAACATTTCGTACATATTTTACAAAGGTTGTAAAAAAGGAAAAAAGTTTTGGAATGAACCGTGTGATCGTTCAGGTCAGACCATTTGGAGATGCTATTTACAAATCAAAATACTTTCCATGGTCAAAATACATTTCTGGAAAACAGGGAAGAAGTCCTGGATATGATCCATTAAAGATCATGGTAGATGTTGCACATAAGAATGGAATGAAGATTGAAGCATGGGTGAATCCATATCGTGTAACAATTGGATCAACAAATTATAGTAAACTTTCAAAGAATAATCCAGCAAGAAAATGGCATGCTAAGAAATCAACAAGCAGAAATGTACTTGCATATAACGGAAGTTTGTATTACAACCCATCAAAGAAAGATGTGCGTAATCTGATCATCAATGGGGCAAAAGAAATCGTAAAGAACTATAAAGTCGATGGAATTCATATGGATGATTATTTTTATCCGGAATTTACAAGTAAGAATGTAAAAACGGCCTTTGATGCGAAAGAATATAATAAATCATCTTACAAGAAGAATAAGAAAAGTATCTATACATACCGTCGTGCACAGGTAAGCACACTGGTAATGGATATGAAAGCAGCAATCAAAAAGATCAATTCCAAAGTTACTTATGGAATCAGCCCAGCTGGTAATATTGATAATCTGACAAGTAAATATTCTTACTATGTAGATATTTATAAATGGACGAATTCCAAAAAATATGTAGATTATATCTGTCCACAGATTTACTGGGGATTCAAACATCCAACAGCGAAGTTTAACAAAGTGACGGATCGTTGGGTTAAGGCTTGCAAGAGCAAGAAAGTAAAACTTTATATTGGAATCGGAGTTTACCGTGCAGGTCACAATACAGGACAAAATAGTGCGGAACGTAAAGAATGGAAGAGTGACAAAAACGTCCTAAAGAATCAGGTGAAGTATGGAAGAAAGAAAAAAGTCGATGGATTTGCATTTTTTGACTATCAGGATCTGACAAGTAAATCAAGTTCTAAAGCGGTAAGCCAGTTAAAAACAGTCTTAAAAAAATAGAAAAATCCGAGAGGAGCATGATACATAGAAATGAAAAAAACATTATATAAATCAAGAAAAGGCCGCTTTTTATTTGGTGTATGTGGAGGTCTGGCAGAATATTTTGATGTAGATCCAACACTAATACGAATTTTTACAGCAGCATTATGCACGACAGGAACAGGATTGCTATTATATATTGTGGCAGCGGTTGTCATGCCTGAGCGTGTTGAATAATTGTCTTTTTCTTGAACCAATCTAAAGAATGTGATAAAATAGACAATCATGTCAAAAATTGGGTCAAATAAGACTATGATCATGAAGATAAACACACATAAAGAAGAGGAGAATTCATATGAAATTACCAATATTGATCGCAATGGTTCTCTATATGGCAATAGTTGTCTGGATTGGTGTCTTTTACAGCAGAAAGACGAAGACATCCGAAGACTATTTCCTTGGAGGACGAGGACTTGGACCATGGGTTACTGCAATGAGCGCAGAAGCATCAGATATGAGTAGCTGGCTGTTAATGGGATTACCAGGACTTGCATACGCAACAGGATTCAGCCAGGCAGGATGGACAGCTATCGGATTGATCCTTGGTACATACTTAAATTGGAAGATTGTGGCAAAGAGATTACGTCATTACACAGAAGTTGCAGATAATGCGATCACAGTACCAGATTTTTTCAGTAACCGTTTCAAAGATGATAAGAAGATCTTAAGCAGTATCTCTGCGATCATGATCCTTATTTTCTTTACAGTATACACAGCATCAGGATTTGCTGCATGCGGTACACTATTTAACTCTGTATTTGGATTAAACTACCAGAAGAGTATGATCGTCTGTGCGATCGTTATCGTATTATATACATCTATGGGTGGATTTCTAGCAGCAAGTACAACAGACTTGATTCAGGGATTATTAATGTCATTTGCAATCGTGATCGTGCTGATCGTTGGAATAGTCAACGCAGATGGAGTAGCGAATGTCGTTGCACATGGTCAGGCATTAGATGGATTTTTTGATATCATGAAATATCATGACCCAGCAACAGGAAATGCAGTATCACAGGGTAGCATTCCAATCTTGTCAGGACTTGCATGGGGACTTGGATACTTTGGTATGCCACATATTCTCGTAAGATTTATGGCAATCCGTGACCCACAGGAAGTAAAGAAATCAAGAAATATCGCAATGATCTGGGTACTGATTTCATTAAGTGTAGCCGTATGTATCGGATTTACAGGAGCAGCACTATATCCAAATGTAGCAGAATTAGCTGGAAATGGAAACCAGAGAATCTTTATTTATATGACAACTCACTTATTTAAAGGACTGATTCCATTATTTATGGCAGGAATCATCCTTTCAGGAATTCTTGCTGCAACAATGAGTACATCAGATTCACAGCTGTTGATCGCATCATCCTGTGTATCTAAGAACTTATTCCAGGGATTATTTAAGAAAGAGATGTCCGAAGAAAAAGTACTGTTGATCTCAAGAATCACAACAATCGTGATCGCGTTGATCGGTATTTTTATTGCGATGGATGAGAACAGCTCTGTTTTCGGATTAGTAGAAAACGCATGGGCAGGATTCGGTGGAGCATTTGGTCCATTAACACTGTTCGCATTATTCTGGAAGAGAACAAACCTAAAAGGTGCGATCGCTGGAATGTTAAGTGGTGGTATCATTGCACTGGTATGGCCATTTACTTTAGCTAAATTAGGTGGTATTTTTGAAATTTATTGCTTATTACCAGCATTTATCGTTTCTTCTATTCTGATCATCGTGGTTAGTCTTTGTACGGAAGAACCTAGTGAGGTTATGGTAGAAGAATTTGAAAGAGCAAAAAGTCTTAATGATTAAATTCTGATTGAACTAAATCGCTGTGCGATGGCCTGCCAAGGCTGTGGCGCAGTTTTTCTTTTAATTAAAAAAGGCAGTAGATAATTGATCCAAAAAGTAGTATTGTTAAATCACCACAAAATAACAACCACAAAATCACTTATCACTGCCATGTAGAGAATAACATTAAAAATTCTGATCGTTTATTTATTTTTTATCATATACTCGAAATCTACAGTTGGCCAACCACCACACAAATTAAAATTTCTTACAATCAAAAGCAGGATTTATCGCATAGAAATTCTTACTATCCAAATGATCCTGTACATTTCTCAAAGCTTCTCCAAATCTCTGAAAATGCACGATCTCTCTGGCTCTTAAGAACTTCAATGGTTCTTTGACATCAGGATCGTCAATAACTCTTAACAGGTTATCATAAGTTGTTCGAGCTTTTTGCTCTGCAGCAAGGTCTTCGCTTAGATCGGTGATCGGATCTCCGACAGACTGGAAAGTAGTTGCGCTAAAAGGCATTCCGCTTGCTGCCTGTGGCCATGCACCTGCTGTGTGGTCTACATAGTAAGCTCCGAATCCAGATTTTTTAATTTGTTCTGGTGTTAAATCTCTTGTTAACTGATGCACGATGGTACAGATCATTTCCAAATGAGCTAATTCCTCGGTTCCGACATCAGTTAATACTCCACATACATTTTTATAAGGCATTGCAAATCTCTGTGAAAGATATCTCAGGGAGGCTCCGAGTTCTCCATCAGGACCGCCATACTGTGTAATGATCAGCTGGGCCATTGCAGGATCAGTTCGTTTGATATTTACAGGAAATTCCAGTCGCTTCTCATAATTCCACATACTAGCATCCTCCCTTCTTCATCCATGGCCAGGAATCAGTTGCCCATGTAAAGTGATCGTCAATGTCAGCACTATCGATCGTTAATGGTTCAAAATTTCTGGCATATTCTTTTAGCGCCTGTTTTCTTGCTTTCTGGTATTGATTAAAATGGTTGATTGCTTTCTGATCATTTGGATGAGTATCCAGATACAAGGTTGTATCGATCAGGGCAAAGCTAACTGTATCAATATAGTTTAATAGTTTTTTCTTATCATACTGATTCATTATCTGCACGCCCCTTTCCCATAAAATGGTTTATTTAATTCTGGAAAGATTGTTCCGCATTTTAATCCCTCTTCTGGACTATAGATCTGATTCCAATGCTGCCAAGGAACATACTGCATTGCAACAGGCATAGAATCGATACCGCCATGGCGATGTCCATGATTTTTTATTTCAGACGGTTGGTTACAACAACATCGATCCATCGATATTCTCCTTTTCTTATTTATATTATCATGGTATGTATGTAAAATAGAAATGTGAGAATCTTCTTTTATAGTGTAAATCCTTGTTATTTGATAAAAATTCGTATAGAATAGATTGATCTTATGGCTGGGATCATTACTGATCGTAGTGATCTCAAATATAATGACAGGGGAAATAGATATATTAACATTGACTGCAGCATTAATTGGAGCAACATCTTTGATCTTTGCAGCAAAAGGTAATGTATGGGCACAGATTCTAATGATCTTCTTATTATGCACTGGGATATGCGTCAAACGATATTGTATTGATTATTTTGTGGGTTATGGCATCTATCAAAGATCCGTCATATTTTCCAGTGGTAGTAAATTTCATGATCTTTTTCCTAAATGATATGTACGGATTTATCAGCTGGAAGAAGAGAGAAGCAAAGATTGAAGAGAAGATAGAAATAGGATAAACAACAGATAAAACAGGTGGAAATGAGTAGAAAAATTCATTTCCACCTGTTTTTATGTTACAGAAAATTTATGAGAAATATTTAAAATCGCAATAAAATCTGTTATAATAAATCAAAAATGAATAGTTCAAATATGAACTAAACATAAAGAAAGGAAAAATAAATGAAGATCAATATAGAATTTCCAAGAAAACTCTTAGAAGTATATAACGATGCATGTAAGCCATTATGCAAAAAGTTAAAATTACCACAGACAGCTTTTGATATTCTAATGTTTTTAGGAAACAATCTGCAGTATCAGACAGCAAGAGATATCGTTAAGGTTAGAAATATCAAAGCAAATCTTGTATCGATTAACGTGGACAAACTAGTAAAGGAAGGATACTTAAAGAGAGAAGCGATTGAAGGAGATCGGAGAAAGACAAAACTGGTCTGTACGACAAAAGCACAGCCAGTGATCAGGGAAGGACAACAGTTACAACAAGAATTTGTAGATCATTTGTTTGATAATATAACACAAAAAGAAAAAGAAATTTTTATCAAAGTGATGAAAACAATGGATAAAAATCTAGATGACATTTTGAAAGGTGGGAACTAAGATGAATATATTATTAACGATCATAGTAACATTTTTTGCAGGAATGGGAGCAGGACTTGGAACTGGGTTTGCGGGGATGAGTGCAGCAGCAGTGATCAGTCCGATGTTAATTACATTTCTTAAGATGAATCCATATATGGCTGTAGGAATCGCATTATCATCCGATGTACTGGCAAGTGCAGTTTCAGCTTATATTTATGGGAAAAATAAGAATCTTGATATCAAAAATGGAATGATCATGATGGTAACGGTATTACTGTTTACAGTCGCAGGAAGCTATATCGCAAGCCTTTTGCCCGCAGCAACAATGGGAAATTTCTCAGTTTTTATGACATTGCTATTAGGAATTAAATTTATCGTAAAGCCAGTTATGACAACAAAAGAAGCCATGCAAGGCGTTTCAGCAAAGAAACGAGCAATTCAATCCATCATTTGTGGAATGATGATCGGACTGATCTGTGGATTTGTCGGCGCTGGTGGTGGAATGATGATGTTACTGATCTTAACAAGCGTATTAGGATATGAGTTAAAAACAGCGGTAGGAACCAGCGTCTTTATTATGGCATTTACCGCATTTACAGGAGCCGCATCCCACTTTATGATCGGTGGGGCACCAGACTGGACGGTGTTTATCTTATGTGTTGCATTTACCCTGATCTGGGCAAGGATCGCAGCAAGATTTGCAAATAAAGCGACCCCAGAAACATTAAACAGGGCAACAGGAATCATTCTTGTGATCCTTGGAATCGTTGTTCTTGGATTTTCTATGCTATAAATGATGGAAAATATTGAAAGATCAAGGAAAAGAGTGATAAAATCAAACTATTAAATAAAAAAGGAGTCGAAATACAGTATGATAATCGATGAGTTAAAAAAGCAGGGAAAAGCTTTATTAGATGCAAGAAGAGAGGAGTTTGTAAGACAAAGCCTTTTATCCGATGAATTTCTAAATTTTATGCATCAAAATAGGAAACCCTTTGATCTTTTAATGTCATACTATGAATGTGCGATCATGGAAGTTGAAACAAAATTCAGGGTATTAAACCATGAACTATCTCTAGAATACGACAATAATCCGATTGAAAGCATTAAGACAAGAGTTAAATCGTATGACAGTATTTTAAAGAAGATCCGAAGAAAAAATATTCCTTTAAATCTGCAAGCTATTGAGAAAAATTTAAAAGATATAGCAGGAGTAAGAGTTATCTGTTCATTTCCAGATGATATTTATCAATTAGCAGAGAGTTTCTTAAAACAGGATGATATTACATTGATCGAGCGAAAAGACTATATCAAGAATCCAAAACCAAGTGGTTATCGAAGCCTGCATTTGATCATACAAGTACCAATCTTTTTACAAAATGAAAAGAAGATGGTTAACGTTGAAGTACAATTTCGAACAATAGCAATGGATTTCTGGGCAAGCCTTGACCATAAAATGAGGTATAAGAAAGAGTTGTCCAGTGAAGAAGTAGAAATCATTCAGGAAGAACTCTATGACTGTACAAGACAAAGTGCAGCCCTCGATGAGAGAATGCAGGGAATCAGAGATCGTATTACGAAGAAACAAAGGACAGACACACTATTAATAGAAGATAAATTGTAATTTTTGACTGACTGTGTTAGAATAGGACAAGTATTAAAAAAAGTATAAAAATTTGTTAAGAAAGTGTTAATGAATTGACGGTAAAAAAATGAATATTATCATTGTTGGGTGTGGTAGAATTGGTTCTACACTTGTTGAGGAATTAAGTGGAGAAAACCATGACATTTCCATTATTGATGAGAAGACAGTTTATTATGCAAAAGAAGGATTTTTGACTGTTGCGATCAGTTGGATCGTAATGAGTTTTTTTGGAGCAATGCCATTTGTGATCAATGGAGATATTCCATCAGTGGTTGATGCGATGTTTGAGACAGATTCAGGATTTACCACAACAGGATCAAGTATTTTGACAGATGTAGAAGCACTGGCAAGGTGCAGCTTACTCACCATACATACAATACTTGATCGCAGTTTTTATGATCTTATTTGGAGTAAACTTTAATGTATACTACTTTATTTTGATCAAAAAGTTCAAAGATGCGATCCACTATGAAGAACTAAAATATTATTTATTATTTATTATTTATCGGTAATTTATGAGACAAGTCTTTCTTTTTTTGAAGTTATATAATAAAATAAGGATAATCAAAATGGGAATGGAACGGAGGAGCATATGAAACGAAATACAGATTTTATGCTTCGTGATATTGCAGGCGAAGTAATTCTTGTACCAACAGGAGCCGCAACTCAGCAGTTTAATGGAATGATCACATTAAATGAAGTAGCAGCATTTATCTGGAAGAATTTGGATGAGTCTGAATCAAGCGAGATATTAGTTGATAAGATCATGGACGAATTTGAAGTAGACAGGGAAACGGCAACAAGAGATGTCATAGGTTTTGTAAGTGCCTTGTATGAGCGTGGATTGGTATTGGATGAATGAGAAAGATAGCAAATGATGTTTATATTCCAGTATTAAAAGAACTGGTGGAAGAAGGAAAAGAAGTCAGTATGATGATCAGTGGGAGTAGCATGAATCCATTTCTGATCCATCAGAGAGATTATATTTTGATGAGGAAGCCAGAAAGAGAATTAAAAGTTGGAGATATGGTGTTTTTTCAGAGAAATGACGGAGCATATGTGATGCACAGAATCCATCATATCAATAAAAAAGAAAAGTTATTTATCATTGGGGATGCACAGACAGAGATGGAAGGTCCAATTGATAAAGAACAGGTCTTTGCGATCATTATCAAAGTAAAGAGAAAAGGTAAATGGATCTCACCAGGAGATTTCTGGTGGGAGTTTTTTGAGCATATCTGGCTGCATTTGATACCATTTCGCAGAATATTGATGAAATTATACGGAATCAGAAGATAAAGAGGGGGCTGTCGCATTAATGATTAAATAAATCATAGATGCGGCAGCATCTTTTTAACGTTTTTTAACAAACGCTAATCATTATACTTATAAAAATTTAAAAATAGCGTACTTTAATATACCTTCTAAAGATTTAGAAGAAAAATAGCAATTATATTTTGAACTTTCAAAAATTCTTATTTCTTTAACGCAAACAGATGTTGTCCTGTTCGGCCATTCTGTATCTTATGATGTAGCTTATTTATATTATATCCGATTGCAAGGATCACACTTTGTGCAGTCACATTTTCTTTCCCTCTATAAAGATATCTTCGAAAATTCATATCTTCTTTTACGTTCGCAAATGAGCCTTCTGCCTGTATACTTCGGTTCATCCTCAACTGGTTACCATATTCGCTGATGATCCTTTTTACATTTTCTTCCCGTTTTTGTTTCATCACTTTTGATACATAGAGTCTTTTTTCTCTTTTTTCCATCGGAGTCTTACAGTTATTCCCCTTGATACACTTTTCTTTGAACGGACATCCTTTACATTCATGGCATTGATAAACAGTCACCGTCCGGAGATATCCAGTTTCTGTCTTTTGTTTTCTCTGATATTGGACTGTTAGCATTTTCCTGTTTTGACAACGATAACTGTCTTTTTCAGGATCATATTCCATGTTTTCCATTTTCCCGATATCTTTTTTATATTTTCGTGTTTTTGAAATCTCATAATTCATGGGTTTGATAAAAGATGACTGCCCATTTTTCTCTAAAAACAGATAATTCTCTTCACTTTCATATCCTGCATCTGCAACAATCTCCTGATATCGAAAGGAAAGATGTTTTTCCATATCTTTTAGAAATGGGATCAGTGTTCCAGTATCTGTTGGTTTGGCACTGATATCGATCCATGTGATATATTCTGAATCGACACCATGCTGTAGATTATATGCAGGCTTTAACTGTCCATTCATCATGGCATCTTCTTTCATACGCATAAATGTTGCATCAGGATCTGTTTTTGAATAACTGTTCCGGGTTCCACATAAATGGATCTTTTTTATATATTCTTTTAGTTTTTGAATATATGATTCCAATGTTTCTATCGACCGCTGTAATGGTGTTTTACGTTTTCCTTTTCCATGAACAAATGAAATATCCTCTTGTTTTTTTATCCGATAAAGTTTCTTTCTCATCCTTTTTAAAGTATGCAGAGAGATCTGATCATGATAAACGATCTGAATCCCATAAAGTACTTCGCATTCACGGATCAGGTCTGAGATCTTTTCAAACAGTTTCTGACAGTTTTTTGTGACTGATCTTTTCCATACAAAAGTATATTTATTCGCAACAGATTCAAGTTTGGTTCCATCGATAAAAACACTCTTTCCAGAAATCTCCCCGATTTTTAAAAGAATATTGCTTACTTCAGCCAGAGTATTTTTGGAACACTTTGAAAAATGCAGAGAGATAAAACGAGCGATCGTTGCATGATCTGGAACAGGTTTTCCTTCCAAAAGATACATGAAATTGATATCTCTGTGACATGCAGTTTCAATATCTCTGCTAGAATAGATTCGATTCATACTGGCATAAATGATAATCTTAAACAGTTGTCTTGGGGACGCCTGATTTTTCTTTATCTTTCCATAGGTTTTATAAAGATCGCTGAGTTCCATTCCCTCCACAAAAGCACTCAGTAGGCGGACCGGATCATCTGCTGGGATTAAAATTTCAAGATCCAGTGGAAGTTTGATTTGATAGTACAGAGAAGATAAGGTATAATCTTTCTGTAAGATTTTGTTTTTGTTCATATTTAAATCTTACACCAAGAGCCGGGCTTTGCGAAGCCCGGCTCTTATTCTTTTTTGCAAAAAAGACTGCCGCTTAATGCGACAGCCCCTTCTTTTTTTGTTATCAGACCATGATGAGAGTGTCAAAAGTAAATTTTGCCACTCTCTGATGTATCCAGATTGTTTCATTGCTACGCAATTTATACTTTTGACACTTACATTATTTTATAGTATCCTTAAAAGTAAAAGATACAAAACAGGAGGAAGATCAATGGGACGTGTATTTAAATTCCATAATGACGTAGATACAGATCAGATCATTGCGTCACAATATTTGTTATTACCAAATATTGAAGAGATGAAAGTATATACTTTTGAATCAATCGATAAAGACTTTGCCAAGAAGGTAAAAGAAGGAGATATTGTTGTAGCAGGAGAGAACTTTGGATGTGGATCTTCAAGAGAACAGGCACCAAGCGTACTAAAAGCCTTAGGTGTCAAAGCAGTGGTTGCCAAATCATTTGCAAGAATCTTCTATAGAAACTCAATCAACATTGGATTACCAGTGATCATCAGCAAAGACTTATACGATAAAGTGGAAGACGGAGCTGACATTGATATCAACCTGTCTGAAGGATGGATCAAAACAGAAAACGAAACCCTTCCATGTACCAAACTGCCACCATATATGCAGAATATTCTGGATCACGGCGGATTGATCAATTTCTTAAATGAAGGGGAGGAATAGTAACATGGGAATGACCATTGGAGAAAAGATTATCGCAAGAGCTGCGAAAGTAGATCAGGTAAAAGCAGGAGAGATCCATACGATCGAAGTTGACCGCTTAATGAGTAATGACGGAACAACACATTTGACAATTGATATGTACCATAACCAGTTAAAGCATCCAAAGATCGCAGATAAGGACAAACTGGTATTTATCATGGACCATAACGTGCCTGCAGAGAATCCAAAGACAGCAGCAGCACATAGAAAGATGCGTAATTTCGCAAAAGAACATCAGATCAAATTATACGAAGGAAAAGGTGTCTGTCATCAGATCATGGTAGAAAATCATGTATGCCCAGGAGAATTTATCATGGGTGCAGACTCTCATACATGTACATACGGAGCATTAGGAGCATTCGGTACAGGAATCGGATGTACAGACTTCTTATATGCGATGGTGACAGGACAGTCTTGGGTATTAGTTCCAGATACGATCCGTTTTAACCTGCATGGTAAATTAAGAGAAGGTGTATATGCCAGAGATTTAATGCTTTCTATCATTGGAATGGTTGGGGCAAATGGATGCAACTACAAGATCATGGAATTTGCTGGAGAAGGTGCTCATAACCTTGATATCGACGAACGTTTAGTTCTTTGTAACCTTGCAGTTGAAGCAGGAGCTAAGACTGGAATCGTTGAACCAGACGAGAAAGTCGTAGAATATGTAGAAAGCCGTGGAAGAAAGGCAGAGAACTTATTTAAGAGTGATGACGATGCGGTATTTGAGAAAGTTTATGATATCAACTTAGATGAGATCAAACCAGTTGTTGCAAGACCTCATCAGATCGATGACGTTGTGGATGCCAAAGAAGTTGCTGATGTGAAGATTGATGAAGCATTCTTAGGATCATGCAATAACGGACGTATCGAAGAATTACGTGTTGCAGCTGAAATCTTAAAAGGAAAGAAAGTAAGCGATAGCGTAAGATTCTTGATCGCACCGGCTTCTAATGAAGTTTATATACAGGCATTAGATGAAGGTCTGATCGACATCTTCATGGAATCCGGAGCAATGGTTATGAACTGCAACTGCAGTGTTTGCTGGGGAAGTTGCCAGGGTGTCATCGGTAAAGATGAAGTTTTAATTTCCACAGGAACAAGAAACTTCAAAGGACGTGCCGGACATCCAGATTCTTATGTATATTTAGGATCCGCAGCGACAGTTACAGCATCAGCGATCGCAGGTAAGATCACAACAGCAGACTAGATTTAAGAGAGAAGGATAGAATAGATATGGAACAGTTTAAAGGTAAGGTTTGGGTGCTTGGAGATGATATCGATACAGATATCATCATTCCAACAGAATATCTGGCACTTCCAACCGTAGAAGATATGAAACAGTACGGATTTTCTCCACTTCGTCCAGAATTAGCAGGACAGATCGGTGAAGGAGATATTATCGTAGCAGGAAGCAACTTTGGTTGCGGTTCTTCAAGAGAACAGGCACCAGAGATCATCAAAGCATTAAAAGTAAAATGCGTCATTGCCAAATCATTTGCACGTATTTTCTTCCGCAATTCCATCAACAATGGATTACTGCTGATCGAGAATGATAAGATTCAGGATGTAGTCAAAGAAGGCGATGAGATCGAAGTTACATTAGGTGAGAAGATCACACATAATGGTGTTGATTATGAAATCCATTCTCTTCCAGATAACTTAATGGAGATCATCAACGCAGGTGGATTGGTAGAAGCCATGAAGAAAAGAAACGGGGTGAAATAAAGATATGGGACAGACAATGATTGAAAAGATAATCAGCAGAAACGTTGGTGTTGACAGTGTAAAACCAGGACAGATCCAGACAGTTAATGTAGATCGTGTTATGATCCATGATATCTTTATTCCATTTGTAGCAGAAAAATTCGAAGAAATGGGATTTACAAAGTTATGGGATCCAGACAAAGTTGTACTGATCTATGATCACATGGTACCAGCAAGTACAACAGATGATATCAGACATTTTAAGATCGGTGATGCATTTGCTAAGAAATATGGTATGACACACGTTCATAGAAGTGACGGAATCTGCCACCAGTTAATGACAGAATGCGGATACGCGAAACCAGGAAATATTGTATTCGGAACAGACTCTCATACAACAACTTATGGTTGTGTTGGATGTTTCTCTTCAGGAATCGGTTACACAGAGATGGCAGCGATCCTTGGAACAGGTGAAATGTGGGTACGTGTCCCAGAGACGATTAAAGTTGTTATCGATGGTAAACTTCCTGAAAATGTAAGTTCCAAAGACATCATCTTACGACTGATCGGAGATTTAACTGCAGCAGGAGCTACATACAAAGCACTAGAATTCTCAGGAAGTACCGTTGATGAGATGAGCGTTGCAGCAAGAATGACAATGTCAAATATGGCAATCGAAGCCGGAGCCAAAGCAGCACTTTTTGCACCAGATGAGAAAACAGCTGAATATTCTCAGGTAGATTTAGCAGATGTTGACTGGTTATACGGAGACGAAGATGCCGAGTATTGCCAGACGATCACATACAAAGCAGAAGATTTAGTACCAGTGGTAGCATGTCCATCACAGGTAGACAAGATCAGAGCGGTCAAAGAAGTTGAAGGAACCAAACTTGACCAGGTATTTATCGGATCTTGTACAAATGGAAGATTAGAAGATCTGAAGGTAGCAGCAGAGATCTTAAAAGGAAAGAAAGTTGCTGACTATGTAAAACTGATCGTAACACCAGCCAGTCGTAAGATCTACAAACAGGCAGTCGATGCTGGATATATGAAGATCTTAGCCGAAGCTGGAGCGATCATTACACATCCAGGATGTGGATTATGCTGCGGACGTGCAGGAGGAATCATGACAGATGGTGAACGTGTTCTTGCAACAAATAACCGTAACTTCTTAGGAAGAATGGGAACATCTAAAGTAGAAATCTACTTAGGATCTCCAAAAACAGCGGCAGCATCTGCAATCGCAGGTAAGATCGTAGAAGCATAAAGGAATATATGGGGTAAAAGATTCTCATAGACATAAAGAAAAAACACATTGGGGGTCCTTAGGACTCCCATTTGCACTATATATGGAGTTTTTTATGACAAACTTATTAATATCACTATTTATTAAAGACAAAGAAAATATAAAGGACAGCAAAGTAAGAAATGCATATGGAAAGATGGCAGGAATCGTAGGAATCTGCTGTAATATCTTCCTGTTTGCAACGAAATTTTTTGCAGGGATCATCACAGGTGCGATCTCAATCACAGCAGATGCATTTAACAACTTATCCGATGCAGCATCCTCTATCATTACATTGGTAGGGTTTGATATTGCAGGAAAACCAGCTGACGAAGATCATCCATTTGGACATGGAAGGATGGAATATGTATCAGGACTAGTGGTATCTATTTTGATCCTGATGATGGGATTTGAATTATTTAAAACATCTGTAGAGAAAGTGATTCACCCAGAAGTAATTACGGAACAATGGATTTCTTATGTAATTTTAGCGATTTCAATTGCATTAAAGTTTTGGATGTATTTATTTAATAAAGGAATCGGATGGAGAATTCATTCAGAGACAATGAAAGCAACCGCAGCAGACAGCTTAAATGACTGTATATCAACCGCAGCAGTTGTCGGCGGAATGTTAGTTTTTCATTATTTTCATCTAAATATTGATGGAATTGTAGGAATTTTTGTGGCATGTTTTGTATTATGGGGCGGGTATGAATCTATCAAAGATACTTTAAATCCATTATTAGGAGAATCGCCAGATCCAGAACTGATCGCAAAGATCACAGAAACTGTCTTAAATCATAAGATGGTTATTGGAGTTCATGATATTGTAGTACATGATTATGGTCCTGGAAGAAGAATTGTTTCCTTACATGCAGAAGTTCCGTACAACAAAGATATGATGGAAGTGCATGATCTGATGGATCATATTGAGATGCGTCTGATGGAAGAATACCACTGCGAAGCAACGATTCATATGGATCCGGTTGTGACGGATGATGCGGAAGTAAATGAGACGAGAAAAGAAGTTTTGGAGATTGTTGAAAAATATGATAAGACATTATCAGTACACGATTTTCGAATGGTGAAAGGTCCGACACATACGAATGTTATTTTTGATCTTGTGGTGCCTTATGGGAAAGAGTATGATCCGGAGAGAATTGTGAAGGATATTAAGGAAGAGATTAAGAATGAAATGGTAGGGAAATATTATGCGGTTATTAGGATTGATAGATTTTAGCGTACTAAGTTATAGGTGCAAAATTTATAAAAATATTGATCGTAATGGGTATAAGGAAGTAATCAAAATGGACAATGAAAAAGAACAGATCATCAACTATTGGGTAAACAAAGATAAAACATCAACACACATGGAACCAGAGAAATTGTTAAAACACATAGAAAATTTCATCAAAGAACATAACACCTGTGCCTTAGCAACTTCCGCTAATGATATCGTCCGCTGTACACCAATTGAATACAATTATATCGACGGCAATTTCTATCTCCTATCCGAAGGTGGACGAAAATTCAGAGGTCTGTACACGAACGAAAATGTAAGTCTAGCCATCTACGAATCATATCAAGGTTTCGGAGAACTAGCAGGAATGCAGATCATGGGTAAGACACAGATCATAGAGCCGTTCAGTGATGAATACAATAAAGTACTAGAATACAAGAAAATCCCAAGAAGAAGGCTGCGATTCCAGACAGCATCTTAATCTTCCTCTAGAAGATGAGCAGTGATCGAATCAGGAAGTACATCCTTTAAAACATCTATACAAGAAAAATCAGTCCTGCTAGTCGGCAGGGCTTTTTTTGTAATCCGAAATCCCATTTTCTGATACATACCAACAGCCTTGTAAGCCCAAGTATGCGTATGAAGAAAAACAAAATCAGCATCCGGTTCAACAACAAGAAAACGAGACAAAGCAAACAAAACAATTGCCCTCCCAAGCCCCTTGCCCTGTTCATTAGGAGAAGCAGACACCCAATGGATTAAAGGAAAACGAACATCCCCAGCCATTTTAAACCAAGCACTCGTAGTAGCAACAATCTCTCCCTCAGGATTCACAATAAAACAAACCCTGTCAGCCAAAAGTTCCTCATGAGCTAAAAAAGTCTTAGCAAAATAAGCAGAAGCATCCTCAAAACAATTAAACTCCCCAACCAACACCTCAAGATTCGCCCAAGCAACCTCGTCCCCAGGCTCAAACATCTTATAAGAATAACCATCAGGCAAAACAGGAACCTTAAGAGTTTTTAACTCCTCAAAAGGCAGACACATCACAATATCTTTATAAACAAGAGACTTATCAAGCATAAACAAAAACCTCCTTGAAATCTAAAATAATAACGAATTAATTAAAGTATATAAATTATTAAATGAAAAGTCACGTGAAGTGGATGAAATAGAAAGTACTTTCGCAACCAATACCATTCTCCATACACACCTTCTAGAATTTCCACCATATTGTGGGTTCAGCACTATAATCTTCAGGTATATGATAAAAAATAAATAATAGTCTGGAAAAGCAGCATTAGAATTTTGCCACGTTTTTTAACGATTCGCAGCTGGCTTGGTGCAATGTTTGAGCCTCAAATAGTATCAATTTGAGTACCTTTGAAGGCGAGTTTTGCAAGGAAAGCCAGCGGATAAGCGATCGGTAAAAAACGTGTGCAAAATTCTCTAGCTGCTTTTCCAGACTATTATTTATTTTTTATCATATACAGAAAGACTCCAGTTGGCCAACCAACCACAAATTAAAATTTCCTATTGACACTTCCCTTACGTCACCCTTTATGATAACGTTATAAAGAGAAAACCAAAGGAGGACGACAATGACAAAAGACGGCTACTACACATCCGGCGAATTTGCAAAAAAAGCCAATGTAACCCTAAGAACGATCCGCTACTACGACCGTCAAGGCATCTTAAAGCCAAGTAAAGTCGCAGACAACGGATACCGTCTCTACACTGATGCCGATTTTGCCAAATTACAAAAGATTTTGTCATTAAAATACCTCGGATTTTCCTTAGAAGAGATCATGACGATGACGATCAACGATGAAGACCAGGATTTTATCAAAGAATCAATCAGCTTGCAGTTATATCTTGTACAAAAGAAGATGGAACATTTGAAACTGGTAGAACAATCCTTAGAAGAGATGGAACAAAAGATGGCAAATGAAGAGAAAATTGACTGGACACAGATGATGAATCTTCTCCATGTAACCAATCTGGAAAAAGGATTAGTAGAACAATATAAAAATGCATCAAATCTAGATATCCGTATCGGACTTCATCAAAAATATTCACAAAATCCACAGCCATGGTTTGACTGGATTTACGAGCAGTTAAACTTAAAAGAAAAAGACGAAGTACTAGAATTAGGATGTGGAACAGGAGAGTTATGGAAGAATAAAAAACTTCCAGAAGATGTTCATGTTACCTTATCTGACCAGTCACAAGGTATGGTAAAAGATGCCAGAAAATACGTCGGAGATGGAAATGGACAGATTTTTTACCAGATGATTGACTGCAGAAAGATTCCAAAAGACGATCAAAGTTTTGATAAAGTAATCGCAAATCATGTATTATTTTATTTAGAAGACCGGCAGGAAGCACTGAAAGAAATCAAAAGAGTTCTAAAACCAGAAGGAACATTTATCTGCAGTACTTATGGAAGCAGTCACATGCAGGAGATCACACAGCTGATCAAAGATTTTGATGAAAGGATCACACTTTCTGATCACAAATTATATGATGTCTTTGGTCTTGAAAATGGAGAAGAACAATTAAAAAAAGTATTCTCACAAGTAAAAGAAGTCGACTACAAAGATGAATTATTAGTTGACCAGCCAGAACCGCTTATTTCCTACATTTTATCCTGCCATGGAAATCAGCATGAATATTTAAACCATCGTTATTTAGAATTTAAAGATTTTGTAAGAAAGAAGATGGCAGCGAAAGGTGTGATCAAGATCACAAAATCTGCCGGAATTTTTATATGTCAACCATAAGAAG
The DNA here is from genome assembly GCF_018223505.1 of Anaerostipes sp. Marseille-Q3525. NCBI lineage: Bacteria > Bacillati > Bacillota > Clostridia > Lachnospirales > Lachnospiraceae > Anaerostipes > Anaerostipes sp. Marseille-Q3525. The sequence goes on along the minus strand of NZ_JAGTTT010000024.1, from coordinate 2,881 downwards.
CGAATGATAATGAAATGTATATGTAAGATATATAACATCATAAAGGAGGAGTTATGAGAGTTTTTGTAACAGGAGTCAAAGGACAGCTTGGCTACGACGTAATGAACGAACTAGAAAAACAGGGACTTGAAGGAATTGGTGTGGATATCGATGAAATGGATATCACAGATGCTGACCAGGTAAATAAAGTGATCAAAGAAGCAGCACCAGATGCAGTGATCCACTGTGCAGCATACACAGCCGTTGATGCAGCAGAAGACAACGAAGAAATTTGTAGAAAAGTTAATGCACAGGGAACAGAAAATATCGCAAAAGTCTGTGAAGAATTAGATATTAAAATGATGTATATCAGCACAGACTATGTATTTAACGGGCAGGGGGAAAGACCTTGGGAACCAGATGATGAGAGAGAACCTTTAAATGTCTATGGACAGACAAAATACGAAGGGGAACTTGCCATCGAAGAACATGTGAAGAAGTTTTTCACAGTCCGTATCGCATGGGTATTTGGAGTGAATGGAAAGAACTTCATCAAAACAATGTTAAATCTTGGAAAGACACATGATCATTTAACCGTTGTAAATGACCAGACAGGTTCACCAACTTATACATATGACCTTGCAAGATTGTTAGTCGATATGATCCAGACAGACAAATATGGAAGATATCACGCAACAAATGAAGGACTTTGCACATGGTATGAATTTGCCTGTGAAATCTTCAAACAAGCAGGAATGGATGTATCCGTTGCACCGGTCAGCAGTGATGAATACCCAGCCAAAGCAAAACGTCCATCCAACAGTAGAATGGACAAAAGCAAACTGACAGCCAATGGATTTCAACCATTACCAACATGGCAGGATGCCTTAAGCAGATACTTAAAAGAGATTGACTATTAAAATAAATCGAAGATTAAATTCAAAAAAGGAGAAAACATCATGGGAAAAATTACAGTAACACCTTGCGACATTGAAGGACTTTACGTTATCGAACCAACAGTATTTAAAGATGAGAGAGGATATTTCGTAGAAACATACAACCAGAACGACATGAAAGAAGCAGGACTTGATATGGTATTCGTTCAGGATAACCAGTCTATGTCAACAAGAGGCGTACTTCGTGGATTACATTTCCAGAAACAGTTTCCACAGGGAAAATTAGTACGTGTAGTAAGAGGAAAAGTATTTGACGTAGCAGTTGACTTAAGATCCGATTCCAAAACTTATGGAAAATGGTTCGGTGTTGAATTATCCGCAGAAAATATGAAACAGTTCTACATCCCAGAAGGATTTGCACATGGATTCTTAGTATTATCCGATGAAGCAGAATTCTGCTACAAATGCACAGACTTCTACCATCCAGGAGACGAAGGTGGACTTGCATGGAACGATCCAGAAATCGGAGTTGAATGGCCATTAGAAGAAGGAGTTGACCTGATCATTTCTGAAAAAGATCAGAAATGGAAGGGGTTAAAAGATACATTTAAGTTTTAAGAAGCACCCAGAGGGAGAAAGGGAAGACAAATGAAGGGAATTATTCTTGCCGGAGGTTCCGGTACCAGACTGTACCCATTAACAATGGTAACATCCAAACAGTTATTGCCAATTTATGATAAACCAATGATCTACTATCCATTATCTGTATTAATGAATGCAGGAATCCGCGATATTCTGATCATTTCCACACCAAGTGACACACCAAGATTTGAGTCTTTATTAGGAGACGGACATCAGTTTGGAGTGAACTTATCATACGCCGTACAGCCATCCCCAGACGGACTTGCTCAGGCATTTGTGATCGGAGAAGACTTTATCGGAGATGACAGCGTAGCTATGGTTCTTGGAGATAACATTTTCCACGGACACGGATTAAAGAAACGTCTCTTACGTGCGGCAAATAAAAAAGAAGGTGCAACAGTCTTTGGATATTATGTTGATGATCCAGAACGTTTCGGAATCGTAGAGTTTGATCCTGATGGAAAAGCAGTATCCATCGAAGAAAAACCGGAAAAACCAAAATCAAACTATTGTGTCACAGGATTATATTTCTACGATAATAACGTTGTAAAATATGCAAAACAGTTAACACCATCTGCCAGAGGAGAATTAGAAATCACAGATTTAAATAAGATCTATCTGGAAAATGGACAGTTAGATGTTGAATTACTTGGACAGGGATTCACATGGTTAGATACAGGAACACATGAGTCTTTGGTGGAAGCAACAAACTTCGTAAAAACAGTGGAAACTCACCAGCATCGTAAGATTGCATGCCTAGAAGAGATCGCATACTTAAATCATTGGATCACAAAAGACCAGTTATTAAAAGATATCGAACCATTAAAGAAAAACCAGTATGGACAGTATTTAATGGATGTTATGGCAGGAAAATTTTTAGATAAATAAGGAGAAGAACATGAAAATATTAGTAACCGGAGGAGCCGGATTTATCGGTGGAAACTTCGTTCATCATATGGTAAATAAATACCCTGACTATGAGATCGTAAACTTAGATTTATTAACATACGCAGGAAACCTTGAGACATTAAAACCAGTGGAAGACAAACCAAACTACAAATTTGTCAAAGGGGATATCGCAGACCGTGAATTTATCATGGATTTATTTGAAAAAGAGAAATTTGATATCGTCGTAAACTTCGCAGCAGAAAGCCACGTAGACCGTTCTATTGAGAATCCATCTATTTTCGTAAGAACAAACGTAGAAGGAACCGTTGTATTATTAGATGCAGCAAAGAAATATGGTGTAAAACGTTACCATCAGGTATCCACAGATGAAGTATACGGAGATCTTCCATTAGACCGCCCAGACTTATTCTTCACAGAGACAACACCACTGCACACATCAAGCCCATACAGCAGTT
>NZ_JAGTTT010000023.1:0-41117 GCF_018223505.1 Anaerostipes sp. Marseille-Q3525 | reverse complement strand
ATATTCGCGAGGATGAAAAGAAAAACAGTTTAAGCCGTCCATACATGCGGAGTAAAACTTATGAAACCGACTATGATCCAGATATGACAATAGAAGAAGCATACGAATTTTTAAAAACACTTCCAGAATTTAAAGATGCAGAAGATGTATAAGGAGGCTGACAATGAAAGAAAAACTTGTGAAATTATATAACACAATGAATATGATCGAAACAAAAGGTCGAAATACGAAAATCATGGCTGAATGTCTCGGATTTGTAGAAGGACTTATCAAAGAGGAACAGAAAAAGGAAGAACAGAAGAATGAAGTAAAGGAAAATACAGAAGAATGAAATATAATTTAGAAATCAGAGCAGGACCCACAGAGGTCTTATTTTTATGCGATAAACTAATAAAATTTTAATCTACAGTAAAGAAACAACGGAGGGCAAGGAATGCCAAACACAGGTTTCATAATTACATCAGAGCAGATTATCTGGTTCTGTTCATTTGTGGCCGGACTTTGGACACTTTGGAAGATTGTGAAAGAGATTCGGAAACCAAATGATGATCTGAAAGCTAAAGTCGAAAAGCATGATAAGCTTCTTGATAATGATAACAAGAGACTGAAAGAAATTGAAAGCTCAAATCAGATGATCTTAAGAAGTCTTTTGGTAATAATCAACCACGAGATCACAGGTAACGGAATCACTACGATGAAAGAAATCCGAGATGAATTACAAGATTTTTTGATCAAAAAATAGGAAGGAGCATACATATGTTTAAAAACACAGTATTAAAAGTTAATGTTAATACAAAAAAATGGCTGAAAGCTGCTGCGATTAGAGCTGTAAAAACTATGGCACAAACTGCAGTATCCTTAATCCCTGCAGCACAGATGATTCAACAAGTGGATTGGAAAGTTGTAGCAGGAACTGCAGCATTAGCCGGAGTAGCATCTATCTTAACAAGTGTAGCAGGAATCCCAGAAATCTCAGAGAACGAAGAATAATAGGAGGTATAAGAATATGGCAGTATATAACATTCACGGAGGACACAACCCAGCAGGAAAGATCGCATGTGGGGCAAGTGATCTGTTAGATGAAAGCAGAGAAGACAGAAAGATCTGCAAAGAGGTTGTAAGATTATTAAAGAAAAAAGGACACAAAGCATATAATTGTACAGTTAGTAACGGAACAAGCCAGACAGATGTTCTGAAAAAGATTTGTGCAAAATGTAACAAGAGAAAAGCAACACTTGATGTATCAATCCACCTGAACAGTGGTAGAAATGACCGAAAAGGAGATAAGAAAGTTGCTGGAACGGAAATCTGGTGTACAAAAGAAGAAGGCATTAAAAAGACTGCAGGTAACAGAATCCTTGCAAATATGAAAAAGCTTGGATTCGCAAATCGTGGTATTAAAACAACCGGCGGTTTATATTATCTGAATCACACAATCAATAAAGCAATTCTGATCGAGGTATGCTTCGTTGATGATAAAGATGACTATGATCTTTACAAGAAGGTTGGTTATAAGCAGATCGCAAAAGCAATTGCCGATGGTATCACAGGATAATAAACTTCGCCAACAATTTCGCCAACAAAGATATTTTAAAATATGAATTATATAAAGATATTTTAGAAATTTGGTTGAAAAAATGGCATAAAAGCGTTAGAATGAACGAAAAGAACTCGTAAAATTGCCCTCTCAAGGTCGAATCACGAGTTCGATTCTCGTTGGAGTCATAAGCCTTAAGCACGATTGTGTTTAAGGCTTTTCTTTTTTAGAACAAAGGAATGACTTGACAAAAAAATATCAATATGGTAGTCTACAAATAGAGTGAATCTGAAATGATCGGGTCCACAAAGGGGCACACCACCTTGGGTGTGAAGCTTCTTCGTGGACCCCTTTTTTTATGCCTTTAAAAGAAAGCAGGAAGAAGGAGGAAGCAGATGCGTTTAAATGGCGAGATAAAAGCATTAAAAGAACCAGTTGCACTATCTGATTTTTTAACACAGGAAGGATTTTCGGATAAGAGAATTGCAGTGGAAAAAAATGGGGAGATTGTTCCGAAAGGAGAATACTCCAATGTAATTCTAAGTGACAGTGATACATTAGAGGTTGTAGCATTTGTTGGAGGTGGATGATCAGAAGATAACAGAAAGCAAAAAAGGCAATAAATTATACATATATAAAGGAGAATAACATGAAACAGGACAAGTTAATCATCGGTGGACATGAGTTTGACTCAAGATTTATCTTAGGATCAGGAAAATATTCCTTAGATCTGATCAATGCAGCAGTGCAGAATGCAGGAGCACAGATCATTACGCTGGCACTTCGAAGAACAAACACAAATGATACAGCCAATATTCTTGACTATATTCCAGAAGGTGTCACACTTCTTCCAAATACATCTGGGGCAAGAAATGCAGAAGAAGCAGTTCGTATCGCAAGACTTGCAAGAGAAGTTGGATGTGGAGATTTTATTAAGATCGAAGTGATTCATGACTCCAAATATCTGCTTCCAGATAACTATGAAACGATCAAAGCGACAGAAATCCTTGCCAAAGAAGGATTTGTTGTTATGCCATATATGTATCCAGACTTAAATGCAGCCAGAGATCTTGTAAATGCTGGGGCAGCTGCAGTTATGCCTCTTGGGTCTCCAATTGGATCTAACAAAGGAATCTGTACGAAAGACTTTATCCAGATTTTGATCGATGAGATTGATCTTCCGATCATTGTAGATGCAGGAATCGGAAAACCATCACAGGCATGTGAGGCAATGGAAATGGGAGCAGATGCTGTTATGGTAAATACAGCAATTGCAACAGCAGGAGATATTCCAGCTATGGCAGAAGCATTTAAAAATGCAATCGAAGCAGGAAGAAGTGCGTATCTTGCAGGACTTGGAAGAGTCATTGAAAAAGGTTCTAGTGCATCATCACCATTAACAGGATTTTTGGAGGATTAATCATGAGTGTAAGAATTGATGAAAATACAGATCATATGAAATATACCGATGACATGGAAGCAATTGATTCTGATATCATGGACCGTGTCATTGCGGAGATGAACAGTTACGACGCAGATATTTATACTGCAGAAGATGTGAAGGAAGCATTGGCAGCCGAAACTTGTTCTGTTGATAATTTTAAAGCATTATTATCACCAGCAGCACTACCGTTCTTAGAGGAGATCGCACAGAAAGCACAGAAAGAGACAAGAAAACATTTTGGAAATTCTGTAGCAATCTTTACTCCATTATATATAGCAAACTACTGTGAAAATTATTGTGTTTATTGTGGATTTAACTGTCACAATAAGATCAAACGTGCACAGCTTAATTATGAAGAGATTGAAAAAGAAATGCAGGCGATCGCAGCGACAGGACTGGAAGAAGTTCTGATCTTAACAGGAGAAAGTCCTAACAAATCAAGTGTGGAATATATCGGAGAAGCATGTAAGATCGCGAAGAAATATTTTAAACTGATCGGTCTTGAAGTATATCCAATGGATTCTAAAGATTATGCATATCTGCATGAATGTGGGGCAGATTTTGTTACAGTCTTCCAGGAAACATATAATTCAGACAAATATAAGACACTGCATTTGGGTGGAAGAAAGAGAATCTTCCCATACCGTCTCAATGCTCAGGAACGCGCGATCATGGGTGGAATGAGAGGTGTCGGATTTGCTGCTCTCTTAGGATTGGATGATTTTAGAAAAGATGCACTGGCAACAGGAATGCATGCATATCTTTTACAGAAAAAATATCCACATGCAGAAATCGCATTTTCATGTCCTAGATTACGTCCGATCATTAATAACGATAAGATCAATCCAAAAGATGTTCATGAACCACAGCTTCTACAGATCATTTGTGCATATCGAATCTTTATGCCATTTGCAAGTATTACGATCTCAACACGTGAATGTGAAAGATTCCGTGACAACATCATTCAGATCGCAGCGACAAAGATTTCAGCAGGAGTAAATGTTGGAATCGGAGGACACAGTCAGGAAGAAGAAAAAGGTGATGAGCAGTTTGAGATCAGTGACGGAAGATCAGTCGATGAAATTTATCATATGATAGAGGACAATGGTATGCAGCCGGTTATGACAGATTATATTTACGTATAAAGATTTTCGTGTTACGATAAAGAAAAAACAGATGAGGTGACTGAAAATGGAATATCAAGGAATTATTTTTGATTTCAACGGAACATTATTTTTTGATAATGATAAACATGTGAAAGCGTGGAATGAGATTTCTAAGATCTTACGTGGAAAAGAAATCACATTGGAAGAACTTCACACGAAATTAAACGGAACACCGAATATACAAAATATTTTATATTTTACAGATGGAAAAGCAACAAAAGAAGATCAGAAAAAATATTCTCAAAAAAAAGAAGAATATTATCGCAAATTCTGCAAAGAAGATAAAGACAGTTTTCATCTGGTCGATGGTGTATGTGAATTCTTTGATTATTTAAAAGAAAAAGGTATTCCATTTACGATCGCGAGTGCTTCAATTAAAGAAAATATTGATTTCTTTATCGAATCATTTGGACTAGATCGCTGGATCAAGCCGGAAGATATCATTTATGATGATGGAACTTATGAAAATAAGATCGCAATGTTTCACAAGGCAGCGGATGTGATCGGTGTCGATATGAAAGATATCAGAATTTATGAAGATTCTAATTCAGGACTTAAAAATGCATATGATGCCGGATGCAGACAGATTGTTGCAATCTGTGACAAAGAAAAGGAAGAAGAATTCTTAAAACGTCCGGGAGTGATAAAGACAATGCAAGATTTTTCTTTCGCAAAAGAATTGTAATACAAATTTAAAATTGATTTTAGGGAGTTTCATAGACGAAACTCCCTTTTTGTGATAAGATAAATTGAATATACCTTAACTACTATAGTAAGGAAAGGTATAACCTTTTGAAATATAAAAATAAAGATATAAAGGAGAGTTCGATGATCAATCAGTTAGTAAACAATATTAAGAAATTAGATGCACCTATTGTTGTTGGATTAGATCCAATGCTTGATTATGTACCAGAGTATATCAAGAAAGCAGCATTTGCTGAGTATGGGGAGACTTTAGAAGGAGCGGCAGAAGCAATCTGGCAGTATAACAAAGGAATTATTGATGCTACATATGATCTGATTCCAGCAGTGAAACCACAGATCGCTATGTATGAACAGTTTGGAGTTCCAGGACTTGTTGCATTTAACAAGACTTGTGAATATGCAAAGAGCAAAGGTCTTGTGATCATCGGAGATATCAAACGTGGAGATATTGGATCAACATCCAAGGCATATGCGGTTGGACATGTAGGAAAGGTTGCAGTTGGAAGCAAGACATATAGTGGATTCTGTGAAGATTTCGTAACAGTCAATCCATATCTTGGAAGTGATGGAATCCGTCCATTTATGGAAGTATGCAAGGAAGAGAAAAAAGGAATGTTTATCTTAGTTAAGACGTCTAACCCATCCAGTGGAGAATTTCAGGATCAGCAGATCGATGGTAAACCATTATATGAGATGGTAGCAGAGAAAGTCGCTGCTTGGGGAGATGAACTTATGGGAGACTCTTACAGCTATGTCGGAGCTGTTGTTGGAGCAACATATCCTAAGATGGGAGAAGTCTTAAGAAAGATCATGCCAAAATCATACATTTTAGTTCCAGGATACGGAGCACAGGGTGGTCAGGCAAAAGATCTTGCACCATTCTTTAACGAAGATGGATTAGGTGCGATCATCAACTCTTCCAGAGGAATCATCTGTGCATATAAGCAGGATGCATATAGTCAGTTTGGAGAAGAAAATTACGCCGATGCATCAAGACAGGCTGTGCTTGATATGAAAGAAGATTTAAAACAGGCTTGGGTAAAATAAATAATTTCCCAATTATTTTGTGAGAAATTTTGTAAGGAAAGAAAACATCCAGATAAAGGAGAATTACAAGATGAGTAAGAAACAGGTAATGGCAGAGATCATTCGTCATACATCTTTATCAGACGGAATCTTTGATATGACATTGAAAGCAGAAGAGATTGCAAAAGAAGCGAAAGCAGGACAGTTCATTTCTGTTTATTTAAATAATAAAAGCAAGATTCTTCCAAGACCGATCAGTATCTGTGGGATCGATAAAGAAGCAGGAACTTTAAGGATCGTATACCGTACAGTTGGAGACGGAACCAAAGAGCTATCCGATTATAAAGAAGGCGAAACAGTGAAAATTTTAGGGCCTTTAGGAAATGGATTTACACAGAAAGATAAAAAAGCGATCTTGATCGGTGGAGGAATCGGAATTCCTCCAATGCTAGAGTTGATGAAACAGTTAGATTGTGAGAAGACAGCGGTCTTAGGATATCGTGACAGCGATATGTTTTTAAAAGACGAATTTGAGGCAGTTGGAGATGTCGTGATTTCCACAGAAGATGGATCTTATGGAACAAAAGGAAATGTTATCGATGCGATCAAAGAGCAGGGTGTCGAAGGAAGCATCATCTATGCATGCGGACCAACACCAATGCTTCGTGGAATCAAGGCATATGCCGAAGAAATGGGAATCGAAGCACAGATTTCCATGGAAGAGAGAATGGCGTGTGGAATCGGTGCATGCTTAGCATGTGTGTGTAAGTCAAAAGACGTAGACTCTCATTCACATGTTCATAATAAACGTGTCTGCAAAGATGGACCAGTATTTGATGCCAGGGAGGTGGAACTATAATGAATTTATCAGTTGATATTGCCGGAGTAACAATGAAGAACCCTGTCACAACTGGATCAGGAACTTTTGGTTCAGGTGAAGAATTCAGCGAATTTGTGGACCTTTCTAAATTAGGGGCGGTAACAACAAAGGGAGTTGCCAATGTCCCATGGCCAGGAAATCCAACACCAAGAGTGGCAGAAGTTTATGGTGGAATGTTAAATGCGATCGGGCTTCAGAATCCTGGAATCGATGTATTTGTAGAACGTGATGTCCCATATCTTAAGAAAGCAGGAGCAACGATCATAGTCAATGTTTGTGGAAAGTCAGAGAAAGATTATGTGGAAGTTGTAGAAAGACTTTCTGATGAACCGGTAGATCTGTTAGAGATCAATGTTTCCTGTCCGAATGTTAAAGAAGGCGGGATTGCTTTTGGACAGGATCCAAAAGCTTTATATGAGATTACAAAGGCGGTAAAAGCAAAGGCAAAACAGCCGATCATTATGAAGTTAAGTCCGAATGTCACAGATATCACAGAGATGGCAAAGGCAGCGGTTGATGCTGGAAGTGATGCACTTTCACTGATCAATACATTAACAGGAATGAAGATCGATATTGAAAGACGCGATTTTGTTTTGGCCAACAAAACTGGTGGAATGTCAGGACCAGCGATCAAGCCAGTTGCTGTCCGTATGGTATATCAGGTTGCGAATGCAGTAGACGTGCCGATCATTGGTATGGGTGGAATCGCAACAGCTGAGGATGCATTGGAATTTATCATGGCTGGTGCCACAGCAGTATCTGTAGGAACTGCAAACTTTATCAATCCAGCAACGACACTTGAAGTTGTTGACGGAATCAAAGCTTATATGGAAAGACATCAGATCAATGATATCAATGAATTGATCGGATGTGTCAAATAGATAAATAAAGGAGGATGAGGGTATGAATATTTTATTTTTCCTGACTCCGAAAAGCGAGGTTGCATATATTCCTGCCAATGAAAGTTTGAGGCAGGCATTTGAAAAACTAAAATATCACGGATATTCGGCGGTGCCGACATTAACCGATGATGGGAAATATGCAGGAACGATCACAGAAGGTGATGTATTACGTGCCATGGAATCTATGTGTCACTGGAATATATCAGAAGCTGAGAAAATCAAACTTCCAGATGTAAAAAGAAAGAGAAACATTCAGGCAGTGACGATCAGCACAGATATGGATGATCTTGTCGATGTAATCACAGACCAGAATTTTGTTCCGGTTATCGATGATCAGGAGAAATTTATTGGAATCGTGACAAGAAAAGATGTGATCCGTTTTTATTACGATGAATACAGAAAACAAGTAAAGAATTAAAAGATATGGAGGTTTCGATAGAAGATGGAACAGTACAAGAAAGAATTTATTGAATTTATGGTAGAAAGTGATGTATTAAAATTTGGAGAATTTACACTAAAGAGTGGAAGAAAATCTCCATTTTTTATGAATGCAGGAGCTTATGTAACAGGTTCTCAGTTAAAGAGACTTGGGGAATATTATGCAAAAGCAATTCATAGTACATATGGAGATGACTTTGATGTATTATTTGGACCTGCATACAAAGGAATTCCATTAGGAGTTGTCACTGCGATTGCATACAGTGAATTATATGGAAAAGAAGTACGTTACTGCTCTGATCGTAAAGAAGTAAAAGATCACGGAGCAGACAAGGGAAGTTTCCTTGGAAGTGAATTAAAAGATGGTGATCGTGTGATCATGATCGAAGACGTTACAACATCAGGAAAATCTATGGAAGAAACAGTTCCAAAAGTAAAAGGAGCTGCAGATGTTGAAATCGTTGGATTAATGGTATCCTTAAATCGAATGGAAATCGGAAAAGGCGGAGAAAAATGCGCACTTGATGAAATAAAAGAATTATATGGATTTGATACAGCAGCGATCGTTGATATGGATGAAGTTGTAGAATGCTTATATAACAAAGAGTGTAATGGAAAAGTTGTGATTGATGATACATTAAAAGCAGCAATTGACGCATACTATGAACAGTATGGCGCAAAACATTAAGGATGGTTCTTGTGACGGTTGAGAAAAAGAAGTTGGCCAGACGAGGAGTAAAAATATTATTTTATCTTTATATTGTAGTTATATTTTATTTTGTATTATTAAGTGAACGATATGGGAGGAGTACAGGATATGACACCTCCCACGTAAACTTAGTGTTGTTTAAGGAAATCAATCGGTTTTGGAGATATAGACATTTGTTATCTACTGAAGCAGTTGTAACGAATCTGTTTGGGAATATTTTTGCATTTAGTCCATTTGGATTTATGATACCAATTGTGATCAATAAGAAGAAAGCTTTTTTTCGTGCAGTATTTGCAACATTTTTCTTCAGTTTATTGATCGAAACAAGCCAGCTGATCATGAAAGTAGGGGTTTTTGATGTCGATGATCTATTAATGAATACGATTGGAGGACTGATCGGGTACATTGGGTATAGGATCATGGTTGCAATATATGATGTATATGACAGAAAGAGGGCGGCAAAATGAAGAGAAACAGAAGAAAAACATTTGCGTATCGTCCATCTGACAGAATTGTTTCGCGGGAATCTATCATTTCCGTGGTTTTAGGAGCAGCAGGAATTTTGGGATATTACCTGCTGCTTTTAGGTTCTGTAAAAACAGGTGGAACAAGTGGAGTATTAAGCGGAGCAGTCGGATGGATTCTGACAGCACTAGCAGCACTGGGATTGTATCTTGGAGTGCGTAGCATGGAAAACACAGCGGCAGTAATGAAATGGAAGATCATAGGCTTGGTATGCAATGGAATCGTACTAGCAGTTTCTATCATTGTTTTTGTGATCGGACTTATCACAATGATCTGACAAAATGAAAGGAAGAAAGAACTTGAATACGATGTTATCAGAAAGACATGAATTAAATAAGATCGCATTATCAGAATTAAAGAAAGATGTAGAAAAGACAAGACAGTTTTCTTCATATTTTTCCAAGATGGCAGATCTATTATTATTTTTAAATGAGATTTATGATACAAAAGAAAAATCTTTAGAGCAGTTGAAACAGTGGAATAAGATTTGGTATGAAGAAGTTTCACCAGAGAAATATGTAGATAGTTTGGGAAATCCAGCATTTTGTGTACAGGAATACGGAAAAGATTATGGACAGATTTTTTCATTTTTATATACAGAGATGCGGAGTGGATTTATTTATGCTATTGAGGGAAGACTGTTTGATCTAGTGATCAACAATGAATTATTTTTGGAAATCAGTAATTTGTTTCTGGCAGGGGAAGAACATCCACAGCAGATCAAAAATATTATTTTTGATCATATGAGAGATTACAGTGAAGATGTTTATGAGTACAGAGTGAGAGAACAATTAGATCCAGAATTGAATTTTGCAACAAAGATCGTGATGGAATCAGATTTAAGCAATCCAGATATTTTATATCAGTATGGAGAGTATATTTCTAAGAATGAAATTGATATGTTGAAGTTTTTAAATAAACTGCCAAGGGAAGAAATTACAGCAATGGCAAAGACATATGTGGATGGATTTCATGAAGGATTTATCGTTAATAATATTGATATGAGCCAAAAAAGAAGTGTAAATATCCGTTATACGATCGGGTTTGAACCAGTTGTAAGAGAAGCAGTTCGATTATTCGCAGAGATCGGCCTTGCACCGATCATATATCGCTGTGGTAAATCTGTTCTTACACGGGGATTGAATAAGATTGGTTATATTTCATCATCTCCAAACCCACAGTATGAATATGATCATAGATATGATCAGGCAGTTTTCTTTGATAATCGATTTATGAAACATAAGTTAGAATGTTATCACAATGCGTATGAACGTTACAAAGAAGAAGCTTATGTGTTCGCAGGACCAGCCTGCATGGAAACATTTGGTGAAACACCATTTTTACCTGAGAATAAAGAAGAAAATTTAAAATTAACCAAGAAACAGCAGGAGCTTTCTGTAGAATTCCAGATCAAAGCATCTGAGATCATGAACCAGTATATCAAACCAGAACAGAGAAGTTTTACGATCATAGCATATCCGATTCCAGAGATTGGAGATAGGTTTGAAGAGATTTTTCGTGAAGTGGTAAAAGTAAATACACTGGATAAAGATAAATACAGAAAGATTCAGCAACATTTGATCGACACGCTGGATCAGGCGGTAGAAGTCCACATCAAAGGTAAGGGAGAAAATAAAACAGACCTTTATGTGGCAATGCATGAAATGGGTAATCCATCCAAAGAGACAAATTTTGAAAATTGCCTTGCAGATGTGAACATTCCAGTTGGAGAGGTATTTACATCGCCGAAATTAACAGGAACCAATGGCGTATTGCATGTTGGAGAAGTTTATTTAAATGACCTTAAATTTGTGGATCTTGAAATTACTTTTAAAGACGGAATGATTTCTGAATACACTTGCAAAAATTTTGAGACAGAAAAAGAAAATAAAGCATTTATTAAAGAAAATCTGTTATATAACAGAGATACGCTTCCAATGGGTGAGTTTGCGATTGGAACGAATACAACAGCCTATGTGATGGCAAAGAAATATGATATTTTATATCAACTTCCGATTCTGATCGTTGAGAAGATGGGACCTCATTTTGCAGTAGGAGATACATGTTATAGTCATTGTGAAGAGACAGAAGTCCACAATCCAGATGGAAAAGAAATTGTTGCAAAGTATAATGAATGCTCCAAAGAAGGAGAGTATTTTCAGTGTCATACAGATATCACGATTCCATATGAAGAATTGGATTCGATCTGTGCGATCACTCTTGGAGGGGATGAAATTTTACTTATAAAAGATGGTAAATTTGTGCTTTTTGGTACAGAAACATTAAATGAACCATTGACGGAGATCGACTAAATCAGTACAATGATAAGAAAGATAAATTCCTGTAAGGGTAATATTATTGTTAATTTCATAAGATAAGGAGAAAGAAACATGGCAAAAGTAGCAATTGTAATGGGCAGCGATTCTGATATGCCTATCATGAAAAAAGCAGCAGAGTTTTTAGATCAGATGGGAATTGATTTTGAAATGACGATCATTTCCGCCCACAGAGAACCTGATATTTTCTTTGAGTGGGCCAAAGGTGCCAAAGATCGTGGAGTGAAAGTAATCATTGCAGGTGCTGGAAAAGCAGCACATCTTCCAGGAATGTGTGCAGCTCTGTTTCCAATGCCAGTTATCGGCATCCCAATGAAGACATCTGATCTTGGTGGTGTTGATTCTTTATATTCTATCGTACAGATGCCATCTGGAATTCCAGTAGCAACCGTAGCGATCAATGGTGGACTGAATGCAGGAATTCTTGCAGCAAAGATCCTTGCAACATCCGATGAAGCACTGCTTGAGAAATTAGGAGCTTACAGCGAAGAGATGAAACAGTCAGTTGTAGCTAAAGCAGAGAAGCTTGATAAAGTTGGATATAAAGACTATGAGTAATAATTGTCACAGTATAATGAAATTGATCAACATTTTAAATAATCAGGAGGATAAGTAACAATGGATTACAAGAAAGCAGGCGTAGATATCGAAGCAGGATACAAATCTGTAGAACTGATGAAAGAACATGTAAAGAGAACCATGAGAGAAGAAGTACTTGGTGGACTTGGAGGATTTTCTGGGGCATTTTCACTAAAGAAGATCAAAGACATGGATGATCCAGTCTTACTATCAGGTACAGACGGATGTGGAACAAAAGTGAAACTTGCAATGATCCTTGATAAACATGACACGATCGGTATTGATGCTGTTGCCATGTGTGTGAATGATATCGCATGTGCTGGTGGAGAACCACTGTTCTTCTTAGACTATATTGCCTGCGGTAAGAACTATCCAGAGAAGATCGCTGAGATCGTAAGCGGTGTAGCAGAAGGATGCGTACAGTCTGATGCAGCCCTAATTGGCGGAGAAACAGCTGAACATCCGGGACTTATGCCAGAAGAAGATTACGATCTTGCAGGATTTGCAGTTGGTGTATGTGACAGAAAAGATCTGATTACAGGAGAGAACTTAAAAGATGGAGATGTTTTGATCGGTATGGCATCTACAGGAGTTCACAGCAACGGATTTTCATTAGTAAGAAAAGTATTTGACATGAGCAAAGAATCCCTAAATACATATTATGATGAATTAGGAAAAACATTAGGGGAAGCGTTACTTGCCCCAACAAGAATTTATGTAAAAGCATTAAAGAGCGTGAAAAATGCTGGTGTTACAATCAAAGCATGCAGCCATATCACAGGTGGTGGATTCTATGAGAACATCCCACGTATGCTTCCAGAAGGAATGAGAGCAGTTGTTAAAAAAGACAGCTATGAAGTACCAGCAATCTTTAAACTTCTTGCCAAAGAAGGAGATATTGCAGAAGAGATGATGTACAATACATTCAACATGGGACTTGGAATGGTTGTTGCCGTTGATAAAGAAGATGTTGATAAGACAATGGAAGCAATCAAAGCAGCAGGAGATACACCATATATCGTAGGTCATATGGAAGCAGGAGAAAAAGGAGTTACTTTATGCTAAAAGTGGCAGTGCTTGTCTCTGGAGGAGGAACAAACCTTCAAGCTATCATTGACGGAATCGAGAATGGAAGTATTACAAATGCCAAGATTGATGTTGTGATCAGCAATAATAAGAATGCATATGCCTTGGAGCGTGCCAAGAAACACGATATTGAAGCAGTTGCACTTTCTCCAAAAGATTTTGAGACAAGAGATTTATTTAACGAAGCATTATATAATGAACTGGTAAACCGTAAGATCGATCTGATCGTTCTTGCGGGATGTCTGGTTGTGATTCCAGAGAAGATCATTCATGAATTTGAAAACAGAATCATTAATATCCACCCATCACTGATTCCATCATTTTGTGGAACAGGATATTATGGACTGAAAGTTCATGAGAAAGCTCTGGCAAGAGGTGTTAAAGTATCTGGTGCCACCGTTCATTTTGTTGATGAAGGAACAGATACAGGTCCGATCATCGCCCAGAAAGCAGTAGAGATCAAACAGGGAGACACTCCAGAAGTTCTTCAGCGTAGAATCATGGAACAGGCAGAATGGATTATTATGCCAAAAGCTATCGATGATATCGCCAATGGAAGAATCAAAGTCGAAGACGGAAAAGTTATTTATCTATAAATCATTCAGATCACGAAAGAAAGGAAATGAAAGATGAAAGTTTTAATCGTAGGAAGTGGTGGAAGAGAACACGCGATCGCATGGTCTGTTGCCAAAAGCCCAAAAGTAGACAAGATTTTTTGTGCACCAGGAAACGCCGGAATTGCTGAATTCGCAGAATGTGTGAATATCGGGGCAATGGAATTCGATAAACTGGTTGCATTTGCAAAAGAAAATGCAATCGACCTTACAATCATTGGAATGGATGATCCATTAGTTGGTGGTGTTGTTGATGCATTTGAAGCAGAAGGACTTCGTGTCTTTGGCCCTAGAAAGAATGCAGCGATCATCGAAGGTTCCAAAGCATTTTCCAAAGATCTGATGAAGAAATATAATATTCCAACAGCAGCATATGAGAACTTTACAGATCCAGATGAAGCAATCAAATATTTAGAGACAGTTAAAATGCCAATCGTATTAAAGGCGGATGGATTAGCTCTTGGGAAAGGAGTACTGATCTGTAATACATTAGAAGAAGCCAAAGAAGGTGTCAAGACATTAATGCTTGACAAGCAGTTTGGTGATGCTGGAAATGAGATTGTGATCGAAGAATTTATGACAGGAAGAGAAGTATCTGTTCTTGCGTTTTGTGACGGAAAAACGATCAAGTGCATGACATCTGCGCAGGATCATAAACGTGCTAAAGACGGAGATCAGGGACTTAACACAGGTGGTATGGGAACATTCTCACCAAGTCCATTCTATAACGATGAAGTAGAAGATTTCTGTGAAAAATACGTTTACCAGCCAACGATTGATGCGATGGCAGTAGAAGGAAGACCATTTACAGGAATCTTATTTACAGGATTGATGCTCACAGAAGATGGACCAAAAGTCTTAGAATACAATGCACGTTTCGGAGATCCAGAAGCACAGGTAGTTCTTCCAAGAATGAAGAATGATATCATTGATGTGATGGAAGCATGTATCGATGGAAAATTATCTGATGTAGAATTAGAATTTGAAGATAATGCAGCAGTATGTGTTGTCTTAGCATCTGATGGATATCCAGAAAAATACGATAAAGGATTCGAGATCAAAGGATTAGACACATTTAAAGACAAAGACGGATACTATGTATTCCATGCGGGAACAAAGTTTGATGGTGATAAGATCGTGACAAACGGAGGACGTGTTTTAGGCGTTGTAGCCAAAGGAGAAGATCTGAAAGCTGCCAGAGCAAATGCTTACAAAGCAACAGAATGGATTGACTTTGCAAACAAATATAAGAGAAATGATATCGGTAAAGCAATCGATGAAGCATAAAAAGATAAAGAAAAAGGATGGCGTCGGCCATCCTTTTTTACATTGTAATAATACCAAATGCATTTGCAACAGAACTGATCAAAATGATTGCTGCAAAAAACGGACAAAGATATTTGATCATAAAGCAGAAGATCTTCTTACGACGAAATGGCTGTCCATCCTTTGTGATCTCTTTTTCTAATTTATCAACTCCAACGACTTTGGATACCAGAAGGCATGTTGCGATCGCTGCGATTGGCATCATCACAGAATTTGTCATGAAATCAAAGAAATCAAGAAACTGCATTCCAAGAATCTTAAAATCCGCAAGTGGACCATATCCAAGACAGGAAAGAGTTCCAAGAAGAATCATGATCACACCCATAAAAACAGTCGATTTTCTACGGCTCCAGTGCAATTCATCTTCGAATGTTGAAACAGCACTTTCTGTCAGTGCAATAGAACTTGTCACAGCTGCGAACAGTACTAATAAGAAAAATACAATACCGATCGCAGTTCCAAATCCCATGTTTGCGAAAACTTTCGGGATTGTGATAAACATCAGTGCAGGACCAGATTTTAAAGTTGCTGCATCACCTCCAGAGAAAGCAAAAACAGCAGGAATGATCATAAGTCCAGCCATGATCGCAATGGCAGTATCAAAAATCTCAACATTTTCTGTTGATTTCTCAATGGAAGTGTCTTTTTTCATATAAGAACCAAACGTGATCAGAATTCCCATAGCGATTGATAAAGAATAAAACATCTGTCCCATGGCAGATACCACCGTCATCCATGAAAAATGCTCAAAGTTCGGCACAAGAAAATATTTAACACCTTCTATGGCACCGGGTCTTGTTACGGAATAAACTGCGATGATCAATGATAAAACGATTAGGATTGGCATCATGAATTTGGAAACGCGTTCGATTCCATTGCGGACACCAGCATAAATAATTCCAAGAGTAAATAATGTAAAGATCAAAAAGCAGATTTCGGTGGAAATCCCATTGGAAATAAAACTTGTGAAATAAGTATCACCAGCTAAAGCTTTGCTATGTCCAGAAAAATACTCGATCAGGTATTTGATGACCCATCCGCCAATGACAGAATAATAAGGAACAATAAGGATTGGAATGATCGCATTGATCCATCCGCCAAGGGATATAAAACGAGATTTTCCAAAGTTTCCAAATGCTCCAACAGGACTTTTCCTTGTCATACGTCCAAGAGAAGTCTCCGCCATGATCAAAGTGTAACCGAAGGTTAATGCCAGTATGATATAAATAAGTAAAAAGATTCCGCCACCATACTTTGCAGCAAGATATGGAAATCTCCAGATATTTCCAAGTCCTACGGAAGCACCAGCGGCCGATAAGACAAAGCCAAGCTTTCCGGAGAAAGTGCTTCTTTTGTGTTTGTTCATTATAAATTATCTCCTTTAAATAATGTTTGCATACGCATTGAGCGTATCTGAATCAGTTTAACACAGCAACAGGAAAAAAGTAAAGAAACTTATAAAAAATCTTGTGAAAAATATTGCACATGTATGCCGTAGAAAGACAAATGTTTTTGTATAATATGCCGAAAGTGTCAGATTATTAAAAAAAATACTTGCAAATATCAGAATCATCATATAAAGTAAATATTGCGGATAAGAAAAATAAACATAGATATTTCTTTCTGATGAACAAAAAGAAAGAAACTCTGGAGAGTCTCATAAGTGAGCGCCGAAGGTGTACAGTTTTCAAATAGGGAACTAATCTCTCAGGCAAAAGGACAGAGCTTTATAAGCAATGTATTCGATACTCTTTAGAGCTGATTTTATCAGCTCTTTTTTGTATATTCAGATATACAAAAATCAAGCTGTTCAAGGTTACATTCGCAAAGATTTACTTTTGGAGGAATGAAAAATGTTAAACACGCTAAACGATGTATTAAACAACGTTGACAATTTTATCTGGGGTATGCCACTGATCATTTTGATCCTTTTTACAGGTATCTTATTGACAGTCAGACTTCGAGGATTGCAGGTTAGACATCTTGGGAAGGCACTTCATTATGTATTTCATAATGAAGATGATGGTGAAGGAGAAGTTACGAGTTTTGGAGCATTATGTACAGCGCTTTCAGCAACGATCGGAACTGGTAATATCGTAGGATGTGCAACAGCGATTGTCGCAGGTGGACCAGGAGCGTTATTCTGGATGTGGCTGGCAGCATTTTTCGGAATGGCAACAAAATATGCTGAAGGAATGTTAGCAGTCAAATACAGAGTGATCGCAGAAGATGGTCACGCACTGGGTGGTCCGTTCTATTACATTGAAAAAGGAATGGGTAAAAACTTTAAATGGCTTGCAAAATTATTCTGTATTTTTGGAACAATGGTAGGTTTATTCGGAATCGGAACATTTACACAGGTGAACGGAATCACATCAGCAGTGAATAACTTCTTTGATTCATCCAATGTACATACGATCAGCTTATTTGGAATGAACTATTCTATCAGTGTTGTTGTAGCTGGAATTATCGTAACAGTTTGTGCAGGACTTGTTATTATTGGAGGAATCAAGAGAATTTCTAAAGTATCAGAAATCATTGTACCATTTATGGCTGTGACATATATCGGTGTTTGTCTGCTTATTGTGCTGACACATTTACCACAGGTGCCAGTAGCATTTGGTCAGATCATACAGTCAGCATTTGGATTAAAGGCAGCAGCAGGTGGAGCAATCGGAGCTATGACAGTTGCAATGCAGAAAGGTATTGCACGAGGAATCTTCTCTAATGAAGCAGGACTTGGATCAGCACCGATCGCAGCGGCAGCAGCACAGACAAATGAACCAGTACGTCAGGGTCTTGTTTCTATGACAGGAACATTTATTGACACAATTATCGTATGTACAATGACAGGACTTGCAATCGTTATGACAGGTGCATGGGATATGGGACTTGAAGGCGTCGCAGTTACAACTAAAGCATTTGCATTAGGACTTCCATTTCCAGCCAAAGTATCAGCATTTATATTAATGATGTGTCTGGTGTTCTTTGCATTTACTACAATTCTTGGATGGGCATACTATAGCGAAAGGTGCTTAGAATATCTGGTAAATGGAAAGAAATTCGTGATCACAGTATTCAAATGGTTGTATATTTTGGCAGTATTTATCGGACCATTTATGACTGTCAGTGCAGTATGGACGATTGCGGATATTTGTAATGGTTTAATGGCATTCCCGAACCTTGTAGCATTGCTTGCGTTAAATGGAGAAGTTGTATCTGAGACAAGAGGATATCTTGAAAGAATTGGCATCATGAAGACAGCAGTCGACGAAGCATAAAGAAAATATTACTTTACTTTAGCACTCTGATATAGTATAGTGGAACTATAAGATCAGAAAGGGAGTAAGTGCTAATGAGCAAGAAAATCAAGACAGAAGCGGCAAAAAGATTATTTCAGGCAGTACTGACATTAGAAACAGAAGAAGAATGTTTTACATTTTTCGAAGATCTTTGTACGGTAAATGAATTAGAATCGTTAGCTCAGAGATTTGAAGTGGCATCTATGTTATATGATAAGCATACATACTTAGAAGTTGCAGATAAGACAGGTGCTTCCACGGCAACCATCAGCCGAGTGAATCGTTCACTGAATTATGGGAGTGATGGCTATGATATGGTATTTAAACGAATGAAGAAATAGGCAGATGCCTATTTCTTCTTTTTTGCTTTTTTATCTTTTTTTTCTGATTGTACAGGCTGGTATAATTGGTCGATCATTTTCTCAATCATCTGTTTTCGCAAATAGATATCATAACCGAGCAAAGTAATAAAAGCAAATTGCTGAAGTTTTTCTTTCTCATTGGAATCTTCAAGATCAGAGAAGGTATTAGCTGCTTTATTAAAAGCTTCGGTGATAGATTTTTTGATCGAACTGTTATGATTATGTTCCAGATGGAAAATTTCATCATAAATCTGATAAAAAGAAGGTTTCATATCACTGTCTTCAAAATGTTCATTCAAAGGATCCAAAAGGTTCTTGATATCAGAAATTGATAAAAAGTTCTTCAAATAATAAATATAAATCAAAAGAATCATATGATTTCTTGAGTATTTCTTCTTATTAGAAGGTGGAAGAAGATGATTCTTTGTATAGTTATTGATCATGGTTTTTGTAAAGATCTTATCTTCTTCAAAACGTTTTGTATTCTTTAATTGTTCTTCCAAAAAAGTGGTGACCTGATCCATATACAATTCGATGTTTGGAAGGTCTTCTGGAAGCACATAATCAAGTTTCATCCATTCTTCGAGTTGTTTTTCAAATTCCATAATGATTTCTCCTTATCTTATGACTATATTATACGGTTATTTAAACCAGATGACAAGAGAAAATGCATAGTCCATCGGACTGGACTCGCTTCGCTCGATAAGGTATAATATCTCTTACAGTTTTAAGGAAAGGAATTTATTTATGGGAATTTATGATACATTGAATGAACAGCAGCAGGAAGCCGTATTTTGTACGGAGGGACCGCTTTTGCTTCTTGCTGGTGCGGGGTCTGGGAAGACTCGTGTTTTGACGCATAGAATTGCTTATCTGATGGATCAGGGCGTGAATCCTTATCATATCATGGCGATTACGTTTACAAATAAAGCAGCGAAGGAAATGAGGGAGAGGGTGGATGACCTAGTTGGATATGGAGCGGAACATATCTGGGTCAGTACTTTTCATTCTACTTGTGTAAGAATATTAAGACGTCATATCGATAAGCTTGGTTATGGAAATAGCTTTACGATTTACGATGCAGACGATCAGAAATCTCTGATCAAACAGATCTGTAAGCAGTATAAGATCGATACAAAGATGATGCCGGAAAGAAAGATCATTAATGAGATTTCTTCTGCCAAAGATGAATTTATGACACCTTCTGAGTATGAGACAAGACATCAGTATGATTTTAAGAAGAAAAAGATTGCACAGATTTATAAAGAATATCAAAGACAGTTAAAAGCAAACAATGCACTGGATTTTGATGATCTGATCTTTAAGACCGTGGAACTATTCCAGTTCCATCCAGAAGTGCTTGATTATTATCAGGAGAGATTCCGTTATATTATGGTTGATGAGTATCAGGATACAAATACGATTCAGTTTCAGTTAGTCAGTATGCTTGCAAGAAAATATCACAATCTCTGTGTTGTAGGTGATGATGATCAGTCCATTTACAAATTCAGAGGTGCCAATGTAAAGAATATCTTAAATTTTGAAAATGTATTTCCAGAAGCAGTAACAATAAAACTGGAGCAAAATTATCGTTCAACAAAGAATATCTTAAATGCGGCCAATGAAGTGATCAAACATAATAAAGGAAGAAAAGCAAAGAAGCTTTGGACAGAAAATGAAGAGGGGGATTTGATCGAATTTCATCAGTATGGAACAGAATATGAAGAAGCACGACAGATCATTGACAAAATAGAAGCTTTATCAAATGAAGGTTATGATTATAAAAATATGGCGATTCTTTACCGCACAAACGCACAGTCTCGTGTATTTGAAGAAAGTTTTATGATCAAGAATATTCCATATCGTATTGTTGGTGGTACAAACTTCTATCAGAGAAAAGAAGTCAAAGATATTTTAAGTTACTTAAAAGTAGTTGATAATGGTCTGGATGATCTGGCAGTGCGAAGAATCATCAATGTTCCAAGACGAGGAATTGGAGCGGCAACGATTGAAAAGATCAATGTCTATGCTGTAGAACATAATATCAGTTTCTTAGATGCATGTTTTTCGGCAGACCATATTGAAACTCTTGGAAATGCAAAGAAGAAGATTAATGGGTTTGCAGATTTGATCCGGGATTTCCGTCGTAAGATGGAAGAAGGCTCTCTGGAAGAGTTATTTAAATATATCACAGAAGAAACGGGCTATATTGCAGATTTGAAGGCGGAAGAAACAGAAGAAGCAGAAGGTAGAATTGAAAATATCAACGAACTTTTAAATAAAGTGGTAACGTATGAACAAGAGGCAGAAGAAGCAAGTTTATCAGAATTATTAGAAGAAATTGCATTAGTTGCAGATATTGATAATCTGGAAGACTCTGATAACAGAGTTGTTTTAATGACACTACATAGTGCAAAAGGTCTGGAATTTCCATATGTATTTATTTGTGGAATGGAAGATGGAATCTTCCCAAGTTATATGACAGTCATGTCTGAAAATGACGATGACATGGAAGAAGAACGACGTTTATGTTATGTAGGAATCACGAGAGCAAAGAAGAAACTTTATTTGAGTGCGGCAAAACGCAGAATGATGCAGGGAAGAACGCAGTTTAATAAGGTTTCAAGATTTATTGATGAGATCCCTGAACAGTTATTACAGTTAGATAAAGGAATCAATCTAAAAGAAAAACGTCCAGATAAAGCATTATTTTCAGCAAATCGTGGACATAAATTTAGAAAACCATATCAGGCAAAATCATTTACTTCGACCAAAATGGATACTTTATCTTATAGTGTCGGAGATATGGTAAAACATATAAAATTTGGAAAAGGGAAAGTGCTGGAAATCGTACCAGGAGGACGTGATTATGAGGTAACTGTCGACTTTGAGAAAGTTGGCGTGAAAAAAATGTTCGCTTCCTTTGCAAAGTTAAAAAAAGTCGAATAAAATGAATGAAAAAGTTAGTAAAATATAGTCAGAAGTGATATAATAAAGAAAACACACAAGAAAGGAAGGAAACGGCATGGAAAAATTAAGCGATCTTTTAGAAATGGCAAAAGTTTCAGACATCATTACAAAGAAAGAAAAAGAAGATAACAAAATCGTCTGGGTATTAGCAATTATCGGAGCTATTGCAGCAGTTGCAGGAATCGCATTTGCGGTATACAAATACCTGGCACCAGATTATATGGATGATTTTGATGAAGACTTTGATGATGATTTTGATGATGATTTCTTCGATGATGAAGATGATACGGATGTGAAAGAAGAAGATATCGAGGAAGTAGAGTAAGATTTCCTTTCTAAAGGCGAATATCTGATCACAGATAAGAACTGAAATTTTTGAAGAACACCTAATTTTTAGGTGTTCTTTTTTTGATACAATTTGTGATAAAGATGATACAAAATGTAAAACAGGTTAGAAATATAACATCAAAAAGTAAAAAAATATAGGGCGAAAAACCGCATAAACAGGAGGTTTGCGAGAAAATATAAAGAAAAAATAAAAAAACTTGAAAAAAGTTGTTGACATTTATGAAGTGATTCTATATAATAAATCTTGCTGTTGAGGAAATAACAAAACAGACAAGCACTTACGGGGTGTGGCTCAGCTTGGCTAGAGCGCTTGATTTGGGATCAAGAGGTCGCAGGTTCGAATCCTGTCACCCCGACTGTAAGCGGGTGTAGTTCAATGGTAGAACTCCAGCCTTCCAAGCTGATCACGTGGGTTCGATTCCCATCACCCGCTTTTATGAGTCTGTAGCTCAGTTGGATAGAGCAACGGCCTTCTAAGCCGTGGGTCGGGGGTTCGAATCCCTTCAGGCTCGTTTTATTATTTGTTGTTTGGATGAGCAGCAAGAATATATGGTGGGTATAGCGCAGCTGGTTAGCGCGCCAGATTGTGGCTCTGGAGGCCGTGGGTTCGAATCCCATTACCCACCCTATTATTTTGTTCATAAGATATGCAAAATAATAATAAAATTATATAAGGGTGTGTAGCTCAGGTGGTAGAGCACTTGACTTTTAATCAAGTTGTCCGGGGTTCGAATCCCCGCACGCTCACTAAAAAGCACGGATGCCAGAAATGGCTTGAATCCGTGCTTTTCTTGTATTTATGCGGTTTTTAAGGGTATGACCTGTTTAAAAATCACACCCTTAAAAGTAACCGAAAGTATCTAAAGTTTAGGAAAGTATTTGTTCCATCCGTGTTCCAATGTTCCATCTATGTTCCAAAAATCTAAGATACCATTTCATTTAGTTGTTCCATTTCTCGTTCCATAGGTTGTTCCACTTTTTGTTCCAAATTTAAAGCATCGTTTACAGCGGATATGCTATCTTCTTTTTCTAACATTAAGTGATTGTATACTTCCAGAACGACCTTTTCAGAATCCCCTACAAGCCTTGCAATCATCTTTATGCTAATCTTAGGGAACTGGTAGCATAAGTTTGTGCAGTAATTGTGACGGAAGATGTGACTTGTTAAATCTTCGATAGGACTTTCACTGACCGCCTGCATTGCTTTTATGATTCTCCCCCACATCCTGCGGAAACCAGATTTTGTCATAGGCTTGTAATCACGATTTATGAATAAGTATTTCCTACCATCTTTTCTAAGTTGTTTTATGTAACTAGAGATTGTATCAAATACGTTATCTGGTAACGGTAACGTTCTTTCTCCGTTCTGTATGTTTTTTACTGTTTTTTTCTTTGGTATGTTGTCTGATATGTCGTGTGATTTGTCGATAGATACTGTATGTGCTTTTAAGTCAAAGTCCGCTTCTGTTAGTGCTAAGGCTTCTCCACACCGCAATCCACAGCCGTAAATGATATAGACATATATTTTATCCATTAAATTAAAATCTGCCTTAAAAACGGCTCTCTGTTCGTCTGGTGTCAATGGGCGTTTTTCTTTTGCTTTGTAACTTATAGATTCAAAGTTGTCAAATATATCTGCAAATGATTGTGCGGAATAAATGCGATCGCAAACAGCAGAGTGCAGGACCTGCTTAAATGTCATAACTATTTGTTGTTGTGTCCGCGGTTTGCCTTTAGCACCGTTCAGAATCAATTGTAAGTGGCTTCGCTGTACATCTTGTAGCTTAATGTATTTAACGCTGTCAAAATGGACGTTAATTACATTGTCGTACATTTTATTTGTATTGTTAGCTCTGTTAGATTCTTTATATAAGACTTTCCATTGTCTGGCATAATCAATAAATAGTATATCAGAGTCAATCATTGCCTGCCGTTGGTCCCTTAGTTGCTCAAACTCCTTTACGATTCTTTCTAAATCTTTAGAGCTTTTCTTGGACCGCAGGTGTTTGTATCGTTTTTTACCGTTATCCTTGTATGTACCATCCCACACGTTGGTAGAATAGTAACCATCTTTTCCTTTTTTAAACTTAGCTGTTGCCATTGTATCACTCCTTTGTTAATTAAAAATGGGTACAAAAATAACAGCCATGCAAGAGTAGTTTTTTTAGAATCTTGAAAAATAATATAGGTGTGTTACAATAGATATGGAATTTTCTATATTAAAATTTTACGATGTTATGGAAAAGAGTTGCCGTTTCTTTTTAGTCTTCTAACGGTGGCTCTTTTTTTATGCTGTTGAAATTATAAGCTGTTAATGATACAATATAAATGTATAAAATGTATAATATGTGTCTTACAAATTCTTTATAAAAGGGCTACCGTGATTTCTGCCTTTCTGCGGTAGCTCTTTTTTTACACCCTTGCATGACCGTGCTGTTAATGATACAATAGTAATTGGCGAAACTTTCTTATCAAAAACAGCACCAATTGTTTTTGGAGACTGTACCCATGGGCTGTGGGTGCGGTCTTTTTTTATTGTTATTTAACTTCCCAAGATTTACCGCAGTCTTGACAAATTGCCATTTGTTTACTGTTAATGTCTGTCTTGGATTTCTTTGTTTCTTTGTATTTAGATTTCTTAGGTGTTAATGCCCATGCACCAAAGGTCATGCCGATCATGGCTTTACGACCTAAACTGTTACCTGCACGAGTCACAACACTTTTCTTTCTTACTTCTGATTTTCCTTTAGTTTTAGCGGAATCCTGCACAAACTCATATCCTATGTTTAGGCTGTGACATTTAGGACAATAAGGTGCATCAAGATAAAAAATCTTATAAAATTCTTCGGCTTTTTGGCTGTCTACCTTTTTCAAAATCTCATAGTAAGCATCCCTAGACCTGTCTTTATCCGCTTTAATCTTGCTTGCATTAAATCCAAAATTACCGTTAAATTTACGCATTTCATAATCGTATGTAAACTGATTAATAGCATCTTTTGTATAATCCAATTTGACGATAATATCCTCTTTTGGGTTCTCTTCTGCCTTATCAAAACGGCATAAATAAAAGCTGTCTTTTGCCACATAAAGTATATGCGTTAGTGTAGAAAGAAAACCGCTATCTGTATATTTGCCTGCTGTGATAATTAAATCACTAGGTTCATTAATAATACCTTTTTCTATAGCAATTTCTATCGTTTTTTCATCAATTTCATACTGCGGAACTTCATTATCAGCAGTAGAAACAGTAGTTAATTCTTTTAAGATTTCCTCTGTAGGGCATCCGCAGTTAGGACACGCAGGAGCTTTTTCGGAGAACTCTTTTCCACATTCTGTACAAGTTATTAATGCCATGTAAAATCCCTCCTTTTGTTAATGTGTAACAGGCAACATACCAACCACAATCCCCAACAAATCCCCATCAAGAAACCACGGTTTTATGCGGTTTGTAGGACTTTTTACATAGTAGAATCCCCAACAAATACCCAACAAATCCCCATCAAAACACCATCAAGGTATGTTTTTTACTTCTGAAAATCTCAAAAACCACGTATTTATGCGGTTTTCAGCACTATGCAAAAAAATATTTTATTTTATGGTTGACAAATCACGTTTTATGGTGTATTTTTATTTTCTTATATATAACTATAGTATCTAAAGACTATAGTTATATATAACCTATATAGTATTATAATAAATAATATATTTATATTTAATTAAAAAGAAAAAAATAAAACAAAAAAAGAAAAAGTTTAGAGCTGTTTAAATGCAATTAGCTGTGGGGTGTATCCTGTCAGCATTGCAAGTTGCTCTTTTGTATAATCTTTGTGTTCAAGTATCACTTCGTCTGGTATCAAAAGTTCAGAAGCAAATGTCTGTGCTTCTTGTTCGATAGAGTTCTCATAACAGTTCTTGCCAAATGAGAAGAAATAAAAATCTTCTTTGTGCAGGACCGCATGACCTAACGCATGAGCTAAGACCTCGTAATACTTTTTTTCGTTGTCTAATAATTTTTCGTTTATGTAAATAAAATCTCTTTCGTGAATCTTTAAATAGCAACCAGATATTTTTTTTAAGTCCCCGATCTGGATGATTATGTCTAATTCTTTTGCAAGCCTAACGGGGTTTCTGGTTTCGTATTTTTTAATCAAATTGTATACAATAGATTTAATTTGATTATGATTCATACATTCATATCCTTTCTTCACTTATTTTTCTGTTTAAGATATATAAGTGACATTTCATATTGAGCTAATATTGCGTCAAGAGATTCATCGTCAAGTTTTTCCCCATCGTAGTAGATAGGGTGTCTAGTTCTGTTTTTAAGTAAATCTCTCATTCTCTCTAGTTCATCTTTGATGTCTATTCTTTGATTTTTTTCTTCATTTTCCTCCTTTCCAGTCATTATAAAATCCAATGACACATTAAAATAGTCAGCTATTTTTTTCAATTTTTCGGCATTTGGTTTAGAAGTGCCGAGTTTGCTTAAATAGCCTTTTCCAAAACCCAAGTCTCCCTCAACCCTGTTCATAGATACATGATTGATTTTACATAGGTGTCGGATGCGTTCTTTCATGTCCATGCTTGCTCCTTTCACAAAGTTCTGAAAAAATCGCAAAAAACTATTGACAAACTGAAAAAATCGCATATAATTAAGATATAGCTTCTGAAAAAATCGCAAAACAATAGCGAGGCAGTTTGCTTGAATAGTTTTTTAATTTTTTGTGGTAATTAGATTATAGAATATATTCAGAACTAAGTCAATATTATTTTGTGATATTTTCAGAACAATAAAAGAAAGAAAGGAGTGTAAAAATATGTTAGTCGGCACGAAAGTTAAAGAAATTGCCAAGAAAAAAGGAATCTCACTTAATCAACTGGAAAAAGATACAAAAATTGCAACAGGTAGTATTTCAAAATGGGACAAAATTAGTCCATCGTTTGAAAAGGTGTGCAATGTAGCAAAGGCATTAGATGTCAACGTTGATGAATTAATAGGAGAGGTGGATGAGTAGTGAAGAAAAAGAAAATGAAAAAGAAAATGAGAAAGCTATCAAAGAGAGTAGCCGTCCTTGAAAAAAGAGTAGATGAAATCAAGGACAGCATGAACAACACAGGGAAGAAACTTGTAAGGTAGCAGAAAAGAGGGTGTATATGAATTTTGACGATTTGTTTTACTACCTAAATTACGGTAGGACGAGAAAACAAAAAAAGAGAGACTTAATGTTTTTAAGAACTCTCTTCTTCATAAAGCTTGCTACATTGATTTTGATGATAGTAATGCTTGCTATTTATGTATATCTACTAATAGCGAAATAAAAGCAATGACAACAGAAATAAAAGCTAAAGCAGTATTGATAAGGACCATACCTTTAGTCCATAACCATTCTTTACGAATTGCTTTGATAAGCTGTTTATCATTTTCTAAAAATTTTAAAATTTCATCTTGAACCTTTTGATTTTTGGAATAGTCAGAAGATTTCATTTTATCAATGGTTTCTTCATCTGGTTTATCAAGATGCGGTAAAGGATTTTTAGACATAGTATACCTCCTAAGGAGATTATAACACAGAAAGGAGTACAGAAATGTATATTCCACCATTTCAATTAGGAATATTTGTAGGAGCTGTAGGAGTAATTGCACTTGAAATCACAGCTGTATTAATCGACAACTACAGAAGTAAAAAGAGAAGAGAATCACGAAAGAAATAAAAATGCCCCATGCGGTACTGAAACTACCACACAGGGCGAATGTAACCACTAACCATAGCTTAGCGGTAAGGAAATTATAACACAATTTTTTTAACACCGCAAGAAAGAGGTGCGGAATGGAAGATAAAACAAAGCAGTGGAAAGACTTAGAAGAATACTTTGCAACAGAGGTAATTGAGCAAAGTAAACGGACAGCAAAAAGATGGTTTGCAATCTGGTTAATTACATTCATTGCATTGGTTACGACAAATACAGTGTGGATATATGTGTTC
The DNA here is from genome assembly GCF_018223505.1 of Anaerostipes sp. Marseille-Q3525. Taxonomy (NCBI): domain Bacteria; kingdom Bacillati; phylum Bacillota; class Clostridia; order Lachnospirales; family Lachnospiraceae; genus Anaerostipes; species Anaerostipes sp. Marseille-Q3525. The sequence goes on along the minus strand of NZ_JAGTTT010000023.1, from coordinate 12,878 downwards.
AACTCATATGAATACGTTCAGCAGGACGGAAGCGGAGTTAACAACTATCACACCGATATTGATGGAGACTTAGAGAATGGGACAAAGAATTAAAGCTAAGAAGAACGGCAAGTACAGAAAAGTGGCGTTCAGACAGGCAGGAATGAAGAAAAGAGGATACTACCGCAGGAAGAAGCGGAGAAAGTGAGGTAAAGTTGGAAAAAACAAAGTATGCAAGCAATGATACAGAAGTACTAAAAAACAGATTACTAGTGACGGATGAAGAGTTACGTTGTGTGTTAGGGGTTGGAAGAAAAACCGCTAAAGCAATAGCACAACAGGCGGACGCAGTCGTCAGAGTTAACGGCAGAAAGTTAAATTCGATGGAAAAAATCAGACAGTACATTGATACAGTAGCAGGAAAGTAAGAGAAAGGAGTAAACATGGAATACCCGAAAGCAGTTATGAAGATGGGAGAACTTGTTAAGATGGGGTTTCCGAGATCGTTTCTTGACGAAGCTTATCGGGAACGTGGACAAGACTTTGCACAAAAAGGTCCTAAGTCCAATTCTCCTATATTTTTCGATACAGAAAGATTTGAAAAATGGAGAATAAGAAAGCTAACAAATGAGAACCAAGCAATGCAGAGAGGAGGGTTTTAAATGAAAATGGGAGCATTTATGATGGGGTGCGGACTGTTAGTCTGCGGATTAGATTTAATGCCATTCTGGTTTATGGGTACTTGCGTAGCCGCAGGACTGGCATTAATCGCACAAGAGCGTGATAGATGGAAATAAAAAAGCACCCAGACGTGCAGGTCTAAAGTGCTTAACAAAAAAGTTTATAAACCGATTATAGCAGGAAAAGGAGAATGTGACAATGATTATTACAAAAAAAAGAGTTTAAAGATACGGTTAAAAAAATAATCGTTGATGGAATCAGCAACACACGACAAGAGAATGTAACAGAGGAAAAAAACGCAGAAGCTGACAAAAAGTTAGCAACAGTGTTGACAGACTACTATGAAAAAGTAATTAGAAACATCTTTCGTGGAGAAAATTGGACGTACAGTGAAGACGAATTAGCTAATGTTTCGGCTTCGGTTTTGAATGATGGATTTTCTGACAATCCAGAACCACTGGTATTTATGGAAAATTTGGCGTGCATTGCAAGTACTAGATTACTGATTAACATATTAGAAGAAAAAAGGCAGGAAGAAGAGCCACAGGAAAAGGAATTTGACGTAGAAGAGATTCTAAAAGAAGCAGGGGAGTGTGAGTAGTTATGATCGTGACAGGATACACAAACGAATACGGAACAGTAATCCCTGTGGAAGATGCAGACGATTATATCCAAAAGAGAATAAAAGGAAATGAAGAGGATAGAGAGTGGTTTATCGACTATATGTGGGATATGCTCGAAAACAATGTGAATGAACTTGTAAAACTTAGAGAAGCATTTTTTGACGATGTATGCAGTGATAAAGAGGTCGATGAACAGGGAAATGACCTTAACTGCATCGAGGAATATATCGAAGAATAGGAGATTGAAAAATGGCAAAATTATATGAAATCAAAAATGAACTTAATGAGTTATTATTAATGGCTGATGAGCAGGGACTATCCATTGATGATATTAAAGACACTATGGATGGAATCGAATTTGAATTTGAAGAAAAGGCTGATTCCACAGCAAAGATGATTAAAACACTGATCGCTGATGCGGATGCAGTAAAAGCAGAGAAAGACAGGTTAGCAAAAAGAGAGACAGCATTGAGAAACAGTGCGGACAACTTAAAGAAGTATCTTGAAACAATGATGCTTGAAGTAAAAAAGAAGAAGTTTAAAACAACACTGTTTAGCTTCAATATCCAGAAAAATCCTAAAACTGTAAAGGTAGAAGTTGAGGAATTGTTACCTAAAAAGTATCTGATTAAACAGCCAGACAAGGTTAACAGGAAACAGCTTCTTGATGATTTGAAAGCAGGAGTCATTGAAGCTAACGAAAACATGAGACTGGTACAGACGGAAAGTTTAAGAATTAGATAGGAGTGTTGGAAGATGGAGAAATTTAGAGATTTAAGAGCTGATGAAATTGATTGCAGAGTTGCAATTGTAAAAGATAGCGGAGTGTCAATCTTATTATATAAGGATGCAAGATGCGACATGAATATCCTTGATGAAGCAATTGGTATCACAAACTGGAAAAGGCATCATGAGGTAATTAATGGCAATCTTTTCTGTACTGTAGAAGTATGGGATGAAGAAAAGAAAGAATGGATTTCCAAACAGGATGTAGGTAAAGAATCCTACACAGAGAAAGAAAAAGGGCAGGCGTCAGATTCATTCAAGAGAGCTTGTTTCAATCTCGGAATCGGACGAGAACTGTACACAGCACCTTTTATCTGGATTCCAAACAAATACGTTAACATTGAGCAGGGAAGAAACGGAAAACCAACAACAAATGACAAATTTAAAGTTGAAAAAATTGTAATCGAGAAAAAAAGAATTGTAGGACTGTCAATCATTAACGATACAACACATAAAAGAGTATTCATCTATGATGGCAGAACAGAGGAAGAAAAGAATGGAGACAAAGGCGAGAATAAGTAATATATCCATTGATTTTGAATCTGGAAAGCAGGTTATTTCCCTTGTATGTGAAAAAGACATACGAGGGGAATATGACCGACTAAAAGATAAGGAATGTCGGCTAAAGGTTGTACAGTACCGTGAGGGCAGGAGTTTAGATGCAAACGCATACTTCCACGTTCTGGTTGGAAAGATTGCAGAAGTAACGGACAACAGCAAGGTATATATAAAGAACAAACTCATAGCAGAGTACGGACAGCATGAGATTATAAATGGTTCTCTTATATCACTTCCGCTAGATAACGATATAGAAGTGTACGACCTTGAATTTTGCCACCTACAACCGACAGCCAGTACAACTACCAATAAGGCAGGTAAGTTGTTCAGAATCAATCTGGTAATGCGTGGGAGTCATACCTACGACACAAAGGAAATGTCTGAACTAATAAAAGGAACTGTTGCAGAAGCAAAAGAGCTTGGAATTGAGACAGCAACACCGCAGGAGATAAAAGAAATGGAAGAAAGGTGGAGAGTAAAACTTGAAAAAGCTAACTAGTGTATTTACAGAAAATATGGACTGTTGCATTTACACAGGTTCTTACATAGTGGAAAGACATCATATTTTCGGTGGTTCTAATAGGAAGAAAAGTGAAAAATATGGATTTGTCGTACCACTAAGACCAGACTTTCATCCGAACGGTGTACATTTTAACAGAAAAAATGGAGATATAGATACAAAGCTTAAGACGATGGCTCAAACATATTATGAAGAGAATATCGGTAGCAGGGAAGAGTTCAGAAAGGAGTTTGGCAAGTCATGGCTGTAACATACACTATTCAAGGCAGACTGGACGGACTTAACACTTTTATTTATGCAAACAGGACCAATCCCTACAAAGGTGCCAGATGCAAAAAAAACAATCAAAAAATTTGCAAGGCATACATACCACAATGGCTAAAGAAAAAGCACATAAAATTCCCAGTGATTCTGGAAATTAAGTGGTATGAAAAGAATAAAAGACGTGATCCAGACAATGTCTTTTCGGCTATTAAGTACATATTAGATAGCTTGGTAGAAGTAGGAGTGTTCCCAAACGATGGTCAGAAACAGGTAGAGGGTATCGTTAACTGGATAAAGGTCGATGCAAAGAATCCAAGAATCGAGATAACAATCTACGAAGACGGAGACAAATATTAAGCAGGAGGGCAATGATGCAAATAAACATAAATACAGACTGGGAATGGTATGAAAACACAAATGTATTTAGATTGTTTTATCATTGCCTACTACATACAAATTTAGAGGACAAGCGGTACTGCGGAAAAGAGATAAAGGCAGGACAATTTGTTTCAAGTCGTGCAAGAATATCCGCAGAAACAGGGCTAACAGTAGACCAAGTCAGAACTGCTCTTAAGAAGCTAAAGGACACAGGGTACATATCCACAAAAAGCACAAATAAATACACGACATACACAGTAAATGGGTATCAGAAGTACATAGATTGTGGACAAGTTGCAAAAGCAACTACCGAGGAAAACACGGCAGTTGAAAATGGAACAAAAATGGAACAAACAGAAGAAGATGCAAAGGAAACTTGCGAGAAGTCGAACAAAAAAGCAATCAATGAATGTTTTGAAAGACTCTGGAAAAAGTACCCGAATAAACGTGGTAAAGGACAGGTATCCGACACAAAGAAAAAGACTTTGTATGAGATAGGAGAAGAAAAAATAGAAAGAGCTTTGAAAAGGTATCTGGATGATTTATCTAAGGACAGCAGTTGGAGAAAGCCACAGAACGGCTTGACATTCTTTAACAGCGGTTACGTGGATTATCTGGACGAGAACTACGAAAAGCCATCAGAACCGAAGCCACAGCGGAATCCTGCGAGCGTTTTAGCCTGCGAGAGGGATTATGATTTTGACAGCTTAGAGATGCAGTTGATGCAGAAGCAATTAGAGTAGGGAAAAGGAGTGATGGAAAATGTATCAGATGAGTTTTTTTAGTAATGAGACAGCTTTACGAAGCCATTCCATTACTAAACAGACCAGAAGAGAATCACACAAAAAGGTTAATAAAGAAGCAATACATATCTTGATTTTAGAACAGCTCGAATACGGAGCAATGACAGCAAGAGAGATTGCAACGGTACTGTATAAGCACAAAAAAGTGTTAGAACCGACAAGGCAGCAGGTACAACCAAGATTGACGGAATTAGTGCAGGATGGGCGTATTGAGGTATGCGGTAAACGACATGACAGTTTGACAGACAGGAACGTGGCAATCTACAGAAAGGTGGTGGAATAAATGGGACGTAAAGTGTATACGGAAGAGTTTAAACAACAAGTTCTTGCCGACAGCTACGAAAAAAATGAAGTAACGATGGTTGCAAAAAAATATGGTATACACCCATCCACCTTACACAAATGGAAAAGACAGCAAAAAGCAATAGAGGATGATACTGCATACACAAAAGACTACAAAAAAGCGGTTATTAAGACCAAGTTGTTAAAAAAATATACGGCAAAAAAATGCTCACGGATTTTTAAAGTGCCAGAGTATTTAGTTACTTTTTGGGAAGAAGAATTGGGCAGTGAATTAATGGAAGAAATCAGAACGCAAAGATACATTAAAAAAAGGCGTGTATTTGTTCGTGCAACGTCACATTCTGGTTATTGGAAATAGAAAAGGAGATCAAAAAAATGAAAGGTTATAAAGCATTTAATAAAGGATTAATTTGTAAAGACAAACAGTACAAAGAAAATGAAGTTTTTGAGGAAGAAAAAGCAGTTCCATGCCACAGCGGTATGCATTTCTGCAAGAATCCGTTCGATGTTCTTAATTATTATAATCTGGTAGATGATAACGGAGATTTTTCAGACTTTGCGGAAGTAGAAGCACCAGAAGATGCAGAAGTAAAAACAGACGATAATATTAAATATTGCACAACAAAACTTAAGGTTGGAGCGAAGTTCTCTTTTGCAGGGTTTATTAAGGCTTGCGTAGATTTTGCGATTGAGAAAACACAGACAGAAAAAAATGACTCTGGGGACTCCGCACAGATTGGTAGCTCTGGGGACTCCGCACAGATTGGTAGCTCTGGGAACTCCACACAGATTGGTAGCTCTGGGAACTCCACACAGATTGGTAGCTCTGGGAACTACGCAAAGATTGGTAGCTCTGGGGACTCCACACAGATTGGTAGCTCTGGGAACTCCACACAGATTGGTAGCTCTGGGGACTCCACACAGATTGGTAGCTCTGGGGACTCCACACAGATTGGTAGCTCTGGGAACTACGCAAAGATTGGTAGCTCTGGGGACTCCACACAGATTGGTAGCTCTGGGGACTTCACACAGATTAAAAGCACAGGATACGACAGCATTATTTGTTGTGCAGGGGATGATAGTTGCGTAAGTGCTAAAAAAGGAAGTTGGATTACTCTTGCGGAATGGAAATATAGCTATGAGAAAGATAGATATGTTCCTAAGTGTGTAAAGACAGAGTATGTGGACGGAGAGAGAATCAAAGAAGACACGATGTACAAATTAATTGATGGAGAATTTACAGAAGTTTAGTAACTAAATAGCATCTTTTCTGGTTTGATTCTCTGCCTAAGTAACTGTAAATAATGTTTTTTTTGTATTTTCAGATTCTTCCATTTTTCATCTTTATTAGGCAGAGACTCAAGCCAGAAAAGGCTTGTTGCACAGCAGGATTTTTATATACCACACGAACAATTAAATAAGAATCCTCGCAACGCATAAGCAACAAAACTCTTTAATTATTTGTTGTATAAGTCATGATTTCCTCTGCTATTAACGGCAGGGGAGAGAATGGACAGTAAAGGAGTAAGAAATGCAAATTTATAATATAGAAACGAAAGCAATTATAAGCGGAGAAGAAATAAAAGAATTAGATGATTGTTTTATTTTGTCAAATGTTGATGAGAGAAACGATACACATACAACTATTAGATGTTTGAAACCAACATGGAACAAAGTAATTTGTAAAGAAACGTGTTTACAGCGTATTACAAGTCAGCTAAATCAACTTACACAAAACACGGTTTTAGGAGTTGATGAGTTAAGCAATAATACAGATACACTCATGATGAGAATAACATTGAAAAATGTTAAAAACAAAAGTCTATTGATATATAACAAACAAAATAAAACAACATACATTGATTGTTGGTTTATCAGTAGTAGATTTTTAGATCAAGCCATAGAAGATTATTTAACAAATAAGGAGGATTAAATATGGGAATTAAAAATCTAACAGAAGCAGAAGAAAAAGAGTTTTACAGACTTGTTGGGAAGATGAATGGAAAAGAACCAGACAAGAAACAGGATGTAAAGGTAAATAAACCACAAATATCAGAAAGATATTTTTACATTAGTGATGGAGTTATTGTAGAAAGCATGTGGGCGAATGATCATTTGGATGAAGCAAGGTGGGAATTAGGAAACGTCTTTTTTACGGAAGAAGAAGCGGAGTTTGCAAGAGAAAAGAAAAAAGTAGAAGTAGAACTTGCACGGTATGCAGATGAACACAATGATACCGATTATAGCGGAAATGATTATTACCATATAATTATGCATACAGGAGTAAAAATTACAAATGTTTTTGGATATTGGAAAGGGAAAGTTGCAGGAGCAACATATTTTACATCTGAAAAAGTTGCTAAAGATGCAATCGAAGCAGTAGGAAAAGACAGAATCCTTAAATACATCTTTGGGGTAGAAAGTGAGGAAAATGAGTAATGAATTTAGAAGAAGCTACTAAATATATGAAAAGTAAGGTAAAAGAGAAATATAAGGACGGCACGGTTCAACTAGCGGCTCTGCACGACGAAGAAGCTAATGATTTTTTCAAAGAAGCGGAAAACTATAAACGGCTTGAAATCTGGCTGGAAGAACTGAAAGAGTTGAGAGAATACAAGAAAAAGATGAAAGCACAGTTTCTTGATGATATTGAGAATCCGTTGGAACCAATTAAGCTAAGCAGTGCGTTAGAATCAGAGATATTTAAGTATGAGTATAGGGCAGAACATGATCCACAAAAGATTAGTCCTTTAGATTATACAATCATATATGCATTAAAACATTGTTTGGAAGAGCAACTGAAAGAGGTGGAATAAGATGAACATTGGAAAAGCGTTTGCAGTATTTCAACAAATAGAGTCTAAAAAATATACAAAAGATGAAAAGTACGAAGCGATACATGATGTAATAAATGCAGCGACAATAAACAGTATCACAAAAAAGCAGGTGTTAAATGTAGTGTCATGGTTGTTCAATAAGCAACAAAAATATAGATGGCACGACTTAAGAGATAATCCGAATGACCTGCCAGAAGATAATAAACAAGTTTTAGTTTCTATAAAAGATGGGTGCATTCACAGAACATGGCATGACTCTCACGGATGGAGAAACCGTAACAGTAAAATTAGATATTATAGCGATAAAAGTGTTTTGGCATGGCGAGAGATTGAAGAATTTGAAAGCGAGGAAGAAAATGAAGATTAATGCAAAACAACCAAGTATTAAAACATACACATTAAGTCACTTCAAAATTGGAGAGGTGTGTATGGGTGTGAGAGATGAACATTATTATCTTGTAGTTAAATCAGAAAAAGAAAAGAAACAGCTTGTTGATTTGACAGAAAACGAGATTATAAGAGATGCAGGATACATGAGATTTATACCGGCGACAGCAGAACTTAATATCAAGGATGTGGGGTAAAATTTATGAAAAAAATATTATTTGTCGTATTTTCAATGACAATAATGAGTTGTGTGTTAGTAGGTTGTAATGCTATAAGCAAACAAGACAATAACGGAAACGAGTTGCCTGTACTAAAAACAATCTCAAATAATGCAAGCGACATTGTGTATGACACTGAAACAAAAATTGTTTATTGGGATACGTATGGTAGTTTGACACCTTATCTTAGCAAAGACGGTAGATATTGCAGGTATGAGAAAGGCAAGATCGTGCCGATTGAAAGGAGAGAATAACATGAAAATAGTTGACATCAACACATTAAAAGGTTCAGACAGACACGGCAGTTGTATAGAGTGCGAAAAAGATTTTGCAGAAGATAAAGGAATGAAAAGAATTGTTTTCGGTACAGATCAGAAGCGTACCATCTTCTTATGTGACAAATGTTACCATGATTTATTAAAAGAGATGACAAAGAAAAGATTAAAAGAAATGGGGGTTGAAATATGCAGAAAATAACAAAATGTCCATACTGCGGCAGTGATCATGGAATGTTTGTAAAGTTTAAAGCTAATGGAACTGACACATATAGCTTTAATGGAAAAATGGAAAACAGTGAAGTCACGGATTACTTTAGTTATAACAAAACAATGAGATGCGTGGAATGTAGCAAACGTATTATGAGCTATGAAGAATATGAACGTGATTATCTTGTTGAAGATTAGAAGCACAATGAAGTAAAGGAGTATCAATGGACTTAGAACAAAAAGCAATAGAAAGAATCAAAACAGCATCAGAAATGAGTCTTGAATATTACAAACAGCCACTTATCTGCACATACAGCGGTGGCAAGGACTCAGATGTATTGTTAGAACTATTCAAACGTTCTGGAGTTCCTTTTGAAGTACAGCACAGTCACACCACAGCGGATGCACCACAAACAGTGTGGCACGTTCGTGATAATTTCAAGAAATTGGAAGAGGGGGGGATAAAGTGCAGTATTAACTATCCAAGGAAGCCAGACGGAACCAGAATCACAATGTGGAATCTCATTCCAAAGAAACTTATGCCACCTACACGGCTAGTAAGATATTGTTGTAAAGAATTAAAAGAAACAGCAGGCATGGGAAGATACGTGGCAACAGGTGTTAGATGGGATGAAAGCACAAAAAGGAAACACACACGATCAGAATTTGAAAAGGTAGGGGCATCAGTTAAAACAAAGGAATCGTTTGATGATTCTGTAATGATCAATAATGACAACAATTCTAAAAGAAGAATTACTGAATTGTGCATGCAGAAGCACAAGATGGTTGTAAATCCCATTGTTGATTGGAGAGAGGAAGATATATGGAACTACATAGACCAAGAGAATATATCTGTTAATGAATTGTACCAATGCGGATATAAAAGAGTTGGATGCATCGGTTGCCCAATGGCAGGCAGAAAAGGAAGATTAAAGGAATTTTACGATTTTCCAACATTCAAACTAAATTATATCAGAGCATTTGACAGGATGTTAGAAGCAAGAAAAGCAAAGAATCTTCCTACACAGTGGGAATCTGGAGAAGAAGTATTCCTGTGGTGGATAGAAGATAAGAATGTTGCAGGGCAAAGAGAGTTTAAGGTAGCAGAAAACGGACAACTTATGTGGTAAAGGAGAAAATAAATGAGTTATTCATGGTCAACAGAAGAATATAGCGATCATTACAGCACAGATTTTGACACAATAGAAGAATGTATCAAAGAAGCTAAAGACATGGGATGCAAAGCAGGTACAACTATCTGGATTGGAAAAGTAGAAGAAGTGGATATAAGACGGGTAGACCTAACAAGCATACTAGAAGATTTACACAGTGCTGTATATGATGATGTAGGAGAATTTGCCGAAGATTGGTACATAGAAGATATAGACAGCAAAGAAGCCTACGAAAAGTGTGAAAATGCTATAAATGATCTGGTTGTTAAATATATCGAAGAAAACGGCATGAAACCAACGTTTGCAAAAGTAGTAGATGCAGAACTGTATGTTATCAAGTAGGAGGAAAGAACATGGACGTTATCAAACAAATAGATTACATGATCGCTTGTTTAGAGGTGGCAAAAGAAGAAATCAACTATAAAAAAAGATATGAAATGAAAATAAAAATGAGAGAGGATAACGACTGGAACTGGTATAAGAGAAACAGGACACCAAGCAATACACTTATCAAAGAGAATCTTAGAAATGTTGGAAGAACAGGATTCAAGCTTGCGAAAGATTTAGAGGTGGTTGTTTATAAAGAAGTGGAGATGAAAGAATGATACTAAAAATCTTACTTGTTATCATCGGTATTATCTTAGGACTGGTATGCAGTAGTTTATGCCAGTCCGCTAAAGCAAGAGATACGATCACAATGACATTAGAAGATTATGAGCATATCGGTGCCGTTTTTAACAGCTTGCCGATAAGAGAACGACATAAAAATTTAAAGAAGCAGGACGTAGCATTATATAGATGCCCTAAGTGCGGAAACTACATAGCAGAATGGACAGAAGTTTGTGAGTGTGGGAACCGGTTAGACTGGGGAGAAAGTGAGGACTTACATGTTAATAATGACAAAAGATAGAGAGATTCTGAATCTTGATAATGTTCTTGAAATTCGGGCAAGCGAAGAAAATGTAGAATGTGAGCTAATGAATGGATATATTTATATAATACAATCATTCAAAACACATAAAAAAGCAGAAGATGCATTAGACAAGATACTTAATCAATATGACAGAGGACAAAGGGTTATCAAGTTATAAAGGAGTGTTACAAATGTTAGTACTTACACAAAGTCAACGAATGGCTATCAATACTGAATATGTAGATTGTATGTTTATCCAGAAAGAAATAAAAAAATACGGTTTATATTTTATTATGGCATCCGATCAAGAAAAAGTCGCTATTGCATATTACGAAACAGAGAAAGAAGCAATGGAAGAACTCAAATTGATGCTGACTTGTAGGAAACAAAAACAAGATGCATATTTTATCAAACAAGAAAAGGCGGGGTTATCATAAGTAGTAAATACTTTAATAACAGACAAGCACCTGCACAACAACGCAGGGTTAAGAATCGCATTTTAATGCGTTATCAATGCGTTTTTAACGAGTTTTAATGCGTTTCCACTCGATAAGCATACAAAAGGAGTGTGATTATATGAAATGTGTTTGTATGGGATGCACAGAAGCAACAGGAAGAAGTTGGGATTGCCACACCAGATGTGACGGTTATAAAGAGTTCCAAGCAAGAAATGAGGAAGAAAAGAACGTTATCAAGAAGAAAAATCCTTATTACTGGTCAGAGGACAGAGAAAAGAAGATAAAAAGAAATGCTTTAAACAGAAACAGGAGGGGAAGAAAATGATCTATAAAAAACCAGAAAAGTTAAATAAACATATTATCAAAAATACACTAGATTTTTATGATTGTGTCACAGCAACAGTGCAAGAACAAATAGTTGTAATGGCTTTAAAAGAACTTTTAGAGTATAGAGAGACAGGATTGACACCAGATAAGATTAGAGAAATGGACAAGATGTATTTAGAGAAGTGCCAACAGGTTAACAGGCTGACGTGTACCTGCGAAATGTACGAAAGGATGGCTAAAAGTGAGTAATATATTATTTATAGTAATGTATGGTATCGCAGAAACAGCACTTGGACTATGTGGAGCAACAACGGCTATATATTTATTGATTTTTTGTGTTGATCTGGCAGTAAATCATACATTACAGGAATTTAAAAAAGATAAAAATACACAAAAAGTTTTAAAAATTGCAATGTTATCATCTTATGTATGTGTGTTATCAACTGTATTTTGTGCGGTAATTGCAGGATTTAAAGGAGTTTAAAATGAATAAGCAAGACTTATATACCTTATGTACATTAATACCGCCTACTGACGATTACAGCGGTCACAATATGTATCTATGCGGTAAACGTGACGGATTTAATGAGTGTGTGCAGATGCTGAAAGAAAGTTTAGAAAATATAAAAGAAGAAGCAGAGGATTGAACCCCTGCTTCTTTTATCTGTATGAAAAGTTGTGATCTAAAATTTCTATATTGTAGTTTCCAGTCGTACCACTTACCTGCTGATGCGTGATGATGTAGTTAGCTGTGATACCTGCGGTAATGAACGCTGTTAAGATGATTGATAATAATATTTTTTTCATGTTGTCTCCTTTTCTACCCTCGTAACCTCCGGGGTGGGTGGTGTATGTTATGCAGGTATTACAAGGCTGTCACGATCAGCCTTGACAAGACGATTTTTATTAAGCCTATCTTTCCACTTTTCAACAAGTGACTCATGGAGCTTTAAGGATTCCTGTTCACTGTGCGTTGTATAAGAATCAATTTCTTCGAAATCATCCATATACATTACAACGGTTTGATATTCGTGTAATACTTCCACATAAACTGTGGAAATAATACATTCTGTTTGATGTAACCAAAATTTGTGTCTTGCAATTGTTTTATTCATTTTCAATCCCTCCTATTCTTTTCTGATTGCTTTGTTCTCTTAACTTACTTTTATTATATCACTTTAAAAAG
>NZ_JAGTTT010000022.1:0-44608 GCF_018223505.1 Anaerostipes sp. Marseille-Q3525 | reverse complement strand
GATCTAATAATACCGCTCCTTTTTTCCCTATAGACATAAACTTTGCTATAACAAGTTCTTTATAAAATGGTAGTAATTCTAATAGATAAACAATTTTTCTTTTTATTTTATAAATTATACGTTTAGGTAACTTTGTTATCAATTTAATTCCTGCATATTTCTTCCAAACACTCTCAATTAATAAAATGTTTTTTGCTAATTTTATTCCAAAATATCTCTCTAATAATTGCTGATGTTCCATTTCTTTTTTTATTTGATCATCTAGCCATGAAGCTGTAAAATGATGAATCGAAACTGTTTTATCCGTAACATTTAATTTCCCAGTTCTGAAATTCTTTGGACATAATACGTCAGATCTATATATCATCATATTTGGTAATTTCTGTTCTTTATCTTTTTGTTCTAAACCAAACTGACATAATGTTTGTGTTGTATAATGCGGTGATGCTAACATATTCAATGTGCCATCAAAATTTATAAACTCTAAATTATCATACAAATCTCTTGCTGCTTTTATAATCTCATGCTTTGGAACCGCTCCGAAGCCCTGTCCACAATTAACAAAATACTCACCATCTCCTGTATTTTCAAATCCCATAAAAGCATCCTGATCTAGTAATTCATCAAAACTTTTTACTAATTCAACATCAGTATCTAAATAAATTCCACCATATTGATATATAATATCCAATCTTGCGTAATCTGGAACAAATCCCCATTTTTTTGCGTCATACGCTTGTTTCATATAATGATTTTTAGAAAAATCATAATTACTTTCATTCCATTCTTTTATTTCATAATCTGGGCAAAACTTTTTCCAGCTTTCAATACAATATAATACTGATTTAGGTTTCGGAGCATTTCCAACCCAACAATAATGTATAATTTTAGGAATCATAAATACCTCCCCCTTACTTTCCATTTAAGAATGATACATAGTCAAAATCATCTAAATATCTTCGAACTAAAAATTGTTTTTTAAAATATAATAAAACCCCTATTCCATCCTGATCTTCAAATCCTGGAATATAATATGCAGATTTTATTTCTGGATATTGTTTATGCGTAAATATTACCTTATTTTTAAAAGGAAGTGCATCAAAACGTTTCAATGACTCATAAGTACAATCATCCCCATCTATACCCATGATAAATAAATTATTCCAATCAATACGTTTTTTACGTTCTTCCCATTTTTCTATTCCTTCTTCCAATGTTTCATAATGATTGAATCTTATTTCTATATCTCCTAACATTCCTGTCGGATATTCAAATCGCTCATCTTCATAAGGCAAAATTGGCTGCTTCATATACCATTCTAGGTTTTCAAGCATTTTAACATAATCATTCATTTCAAAACTCAAATTAATTGTTGGTGAACGAAATTTAAGATTCATATCATAATATATAAACTCTCCATTGCAATTTGATGCAATAATTGTTGGCGTTAAATTTTTTAATTTTCTTTTCTTTCGTTCTTTATATAATCTCCACTCTATTCGTTGAACAATATTCATATGAACCTCTATCTATAAATTTTTACATGCAATTTTGGAAAATATTTAAGTAACATTAATCTTAATTTTTGTTTTATTCCAATTTGATTCTTCGTCTTCATCAATTCATTATACACCAAAGTATATTGTTTTCTTGCAATTGAAAACTTCTCTATTGTTTTTGTATTTTCTTCAATATTACTTTCTGCGTTTGCAATGGCAGCATATAAACTTAAACACGCTTCTTTCGCATATGGCTGTACATCATGTTTTAATAAAAAGTCTGCTCTCTTATATACTGCTTCTATAAAATCAAAATATCTTTCCGTGTATTGTGGTTGTCCTAAAATACTATCTTCTCTTGATAAATACCAATAACTATCTGTTCCTGTCAAAACAATACTATTTGCTCGATATAAAACTTCATGATACACAAATGTATCTTCATAATATTTTCCTTTTGGAAATCGAATTCCTTCAAATAATTTTGCCTCAAACAATTTATTACATACAGACGGCTGATTTAACGTTTTATATCTTTGATTACCTTGATATAATACTTCATGATCTGTAGGACAATAAAATTGAACAGTTTCTCCTTCTTCTAGAAATCGAATCATATTACATACTGCAATCTCACTCTTATTTTTTTTAATTGCATTTAACATAATTTCTATTGTGTTATCCTGAATATAATCATCACTGTCAATAAATGCATAATATTGTCCTTTTGCTCTATCTAGTCCTGCATTTCTTGCATCTGATAATCCACCATTTTTTTTATGAATTACTTTTATTCTTGCATCATTTTTTTCAAACTCATTACAAATTTGTCCTGATGAATCTGTCGATCCATCATCGACAAGCAAAATTTCTAAATTCTTATATGTCTGTGAAGTAATACTATCTACACATTTTTTTAAATATTTTTCTACATTGTATACTGGTACTATAACTGATATTAATGGTTGTTCTTTATCCATATTTTTTACTCTCTATAACCCTATTTTTAATAAATTTCTTATTTTACAAGTTCCACAAAAAGATATTTTTGCAAATATAATCCATATTTTTTGTTTTTTATCTGTTATATCTTTCAGATTAGTTTGTGGATATTTTTTGATAAACCTCTTTATTTGAGGGTAAACACTTTTCAAATTTTCCTTATTCTTATCTTTTAAAACCCTTTGTCCTTGATAGATACATGTAAACCAAAGATTATTTAAACTCTCTGTTTTTAATTGTGGCATAAACTTACATATATATTTGTGTCTTTCTTCTTTCGCTTTAAGAGCCTCTAATCTTTTTTTTGCATCTAACAAATGCATCACAGATTGCTCCTGCTGCCTATAAGCATATAACTTTTGATCAATATATATTAACTTGGATGCATTTCCAATTGCTTGGTAGGTCCAAAATTCATCATCAATCTTATTTCCCGTTGGAAAATATATCCCCTTTATAACATCTTTCCGATACATTTTATTCCAAATAAGTTGTCGAAATATATGATCGTTAATATTTTCATGCATTGCTTGCATCGCAGAATATGTATGTATTTTATAAATTTTTCTTTCTTCTTTAAATTTTTCAGAATCATCATATACCATTGAATAATTACATTCTACGATTCCAATTCCATCATAAAACTGTTCTAATAAAACTTGATACATTTGTGGTGCTATATAATCATCACTATCAACGAATGTAACATAGTCTCCCGTTGCCATATCTAATGCTGTATTACGTGCTTTCCCAGCTCCACCATTTGAACTATGCACTACTTGAATTCTACTATCTCTTTTTTTCCATTCATCACAAATTTCTGGACTTTGATCAGTTGATCCATCATCTACAATGATAATTTCAAGATTCTTGTATGTTTGCTCCACAACACTAGTAATGCATTTATTTAGATATTTTTCTACATTGTATACTGGTATAATGACACTGATCAATGGTTCCATAATTTTCTCCTCTAGTTATATTTACTTCTCAGCAAGTATTTCGCATAAAATCGATATATATATTTATATAAACAAGGGATATATAATATCATTTTTCCAAGAATTTTTTGCTTCCTGCCTAATAATTTAATATATTCCTTATTCTCTTTTATGATATTTCTAACTTTAATTTCGTCTTTTTTAAATTTATTGGATTTATCTATCATTAAACTATTATAAACATTAATACTAGTTAATATATATACTTTTTTTGCAATCTCTCTGACTTCATCTATATTTTCATTTAAAATAATTTTCTTAACCTTTATAGGGTCATAAATTCTCGATTTATTTAACCCTTTTCTTGTTACAGATTTATTTCTTATAATATAATGATATTTACAAATATCTTCATACACAGATTTATTGGCATAAAAAAATAAATAATAATTCATTAATAAATCTTCATTAATTTTTATCTTAGTATTTATCTTTTTGTTGTTAAAGAACTTTTGAAAAAGCTGTTTATGAAAAATTTTATTGCATAGACTTGGCTCTATGAAGTCACCTTCCAACAAATCTTTCATTCCTTGATATTTATCTTGTATTATTATTTTCTTTGTATTATAAAAATAATTCACCCTACCATCAGCAAATTGCATTTGATATCCACAGTGTGAAATATCTGCATCATATTTTTCTGCATTACGTATTAATAGTTCATACATATCGGGGTCTATCATATCATCACAATCAACAAATCCTATCCAAGTTCCTCTTGCGATTTTTAATCCTTCCATCCTTGCTAATGTAACACCTTGATTTTCAGTATGTATTACTCGAAGTTTTTCTGGATATTTTTTCCCATATTCGTCTAAAATATTTCTTGTCTGATCTGTAGATCCATCATTTACTGCAATAACTTCCAAATTCTGATATGTTTGCTTTAAAATACTCTGCAATGTCTTTGATACATATTTTTCAGCATTATAGACTGGTACTATTATACTAATCATTATTGATTCCTCATAAATTTTCTATCATTTCTTCTACTTTCTTTACAGTTCCTTCTGTACTAAAATAATTCCCTCTAAATTCTGCCTGTTGTTTATAATATAAAATCTTTTCTGGATTCTTTACCAAATCTTTTATTGCTTTATATAGTTCTATATCTTCATTAGCAACAACTATTCCATATTCATTATTTTCTCCAAGCATTTCTTTCATCCCTGAAACTTCTACTGTACATACAGGTATTCCTAAAATCAATGCTTCTGTTGCTGCTGTAGAAAATCCTTCTGCTAAACTCGCACATACAAAAAGATCACATTTTTTTATAAATTTATATGGATTCAACTGATATCCTAATAGAGTCACATTATCTATCAAATCATTATTTCTACAATATTCTTCTAAATTTCCTCGTTCTGGTCCATCTCCTAAGATATACAAATGTGTGTTTAGTCCATTTTTCTTTAATCGTTTTACGATTTTTAATAAACGATCAAATCCTTTATTTTTCAATAATTTTCCAACACCAATCATTTTTATTACATCTTGATTTAATATCTGATTTTCTGTTTCATTCGACATTTCTTTTATTTTTTTGCTTTCATTTGTATTATACAGAACTTCATAATCAGCATTAACTGATAATGCTTTTTTAAAATCCTGTTCTACACTTTTTGAAACTGAAATTATTTTATTAAATCTTGCATAACATTTTCGGCTTTCCTCAATGCTTCTAAACGATCTTGCTGCTCGTTTTGACGTATGCTGCTCAATATGAATCCATGATACTAATTTTGTTTTCTTATTCTGACAACCACTAATTACCCTAGCACATGGTCCTTCTAAATATGCTATTTCTACATCATAATATTCCTTAATTACTAAATTGTGAAGCTGACTTGGCGTTAATAATTTCATTAAATGTGAATTTCCCCGTACCATTTTTTTACACCAAGTCTTATACGTAATATCTTTTGAAAGAAATTGTTTATTTTCTCCACAATCAAATAACGTCATCACTGTGACATCAAACTTCGTATGATCCATATTATTAACAAGATTAATCAATACTTTTTCAGCTCCACCTTGTCCTAAATCATGTATTAAAAAAAGTATTTTTTTCATATAATCCCCCATTTACTAATTTAGATAAACTCTTTTATTCCTCAAATCTAAACACAAAAATTAACATATCCTTCTGTAGCTTTTTCATTTGGAATAATCACTCCTGGACTACCAATTACAATTGAATGTGATGGTACATTAAAGTTTACATAAGTATTTGGTGCTATCAAAACATCATTCCCTATTTCTATTTTCCGACCACCGTACTATTAACGCCAATATATACATTATTTCCTATTTGAGGTGCTCCTAATTTCTTTCCTCTATTTTCTTTTCCTATTGTAGCTCCCTTGTGTATGTTTATATTTTTTCCTAATATACTTTCTTCATTAATCGTAATGTTATATGGATGTCCTAAATAAAATCCTTCTTCTATTTTTGCATTTCCAACCCATATTTCCTAGAATATTTAAATAAAAACACTCTTGCAATTTTTCCTATAAACTTCTTATTTCGCTTTCTCCACCAATACATGTACCGAACATTATGTTGAAACATTATATTTAAATATGATTTAATATTTCTCTTATACTTTTTGCCTGTCATTCGATAAAAATCACATAGAAATTTTTGATTCATAATCCGATTCCTTTTTATTTTCTTGCTTTATATTTAATCATCATCGTCAATACAGCACCTAACGGACTACAAAAAAAAGTCATAACCCTAGCTGGCGACTTTCTTATATATCCCTTATTTCTCGCAATCTGACTACTAGAACAATAATGAATACAATCTACTATCTTTCTTTTTTTACTTTCTGGATATCGCATACAAATCTTTCTCCAAAAAGCAAATCCTTTTGGATTCTTCAAATATTGTTTCCACATCGTCCCACTGGAACCATCTTCCTGATACTCCACATTACACAAAACCTGCGGCAATACAGCTAACTTGTAATCCTGATCGATCAATCTGTATTTATATGCAAGTGCCACATATTTTTCTCCTTCAAACACCGGATAAGGGGGATATTTTTTAATAATGTCCGTCCTGTATACCAACTTCTTATCGCCTGCTCCACCCATAGCGTAATATTCCATTAACGTAGTTTCTTTCATAGATTTTGGAAAACTCTTTCCTATGATTTTTCCATTCATGTCGGCATCTAATCCGATAATCCCTGCATAACCTCTGTCTTTTACTTCATCCCATTTCTTCAGAATCTTGGCAACCCCATCTTCTGCCATACAATCATCTGAATCAACACAAACATTCAACTCCGTTGTAATATTTTCATAAGCTATATTATGTGCTGTATGCATACCACCATTTTCTTTGTATATATACTGAATCTTAAAGCCGTTATCTTTTTCCATCCAACCCTTTACTAATTGTGCCGTATTGTCTATTGACCCATCATCTATGATCAACCAGCAAAAATCTTTACAATTCTGACTGCACAGACTTTCATAAGTTCTCGGCAAAGTATGTGCTCTGTTATATGCTGGTGTAAATACTGTTAAACGTATCATTCTGTCTCCCTATATAATTTTAAATAATATTTCTGCAACTTTTCCGCATTCTTTCTGATATCATAGCCACTTTGAATAACCAAAGGTGTAGTATCTGTTCTTTTATAATCTGACTGCTTTAATATTTCATCTACCCATGCTGATTCATTTTCCTGAAGACTTTTTACATGAATCAAATCTGATATTTTACATTCTAATGGTACCTGATCAGAAATAATACAAGGCAACCCTGCACTTTGTGCTTCAATTAAGGTAACTGGAAGCCCTTCATATAATGATGGAAATACAAAAACATCCATCGCCTGCAAAATATTATATACATCATCTCTCATTCCTAAGAATTTTATATCTTCCTGCAGATTCTTTTCTTTTACCAGATCCTCTATCTTTCCTCTGCCATCTCCATCTCCAACTAACAACAATTTTACGTTTGTATTTTTTTGTTTTAATTTATCAAAAATCTCAATTAAAAATCTATGATTTTTGGGAGGATTGAATCTGCCGACATGTCCTATAACCAAACTATCCCCTAGTCCTAATTCTTCTCGATACGCGGTCCTGACTTTTTCTGAATATTGATATTGTTTTGTATCAATCGCATTATTTAAAATATTAAATTTTAGTCCACCAAACATCCATTCTCCAGCTTCTTCTCCGCAAGCAAAAAGTTTTGTCGCATATCTTGGTATCATCCTCTTCATCCATAGTTTTAATGGATATTTAAAATCCTTATCTTGACTCTTGCTATGTGCATGAGCAATTCGTACTGGAATTCCATTTTTCTTCGCATATTTTAATGGAATTCCTGCCATACAGTCTAAATGAGAATGTACTATTTTATATTCCTTATGCTGTTGAAAAAATTCATCTAACTTCTTTAAATATCGATAATCCCAAGGATTCAAACGTGGCAAATGATAAATTTTTCCACCTAACTTCAAAATCTCTTTGTCATAATCGGCTTCAAAATCACGGTGAACCAAAAAATCAAACTGTACTTCGTTACGATCAATTTGCCGATAATAATTCATTAGCATTGTTTCCAGTCCGCCTCTTCCCATATATGTTACAACATGTAAAATCCGTATTGGTTTCATACTTTTCCCTTCTTTTAGAACATTGCATATGTCATATGCATCTGATAATAATAAAATAATAAATAAAAACCGATTAATCCTATGTAAACTAACTTCTTCGATCTTTCAGTAAATAAATTCTCAATCTCCCATGGTAATAAAATGTAATTATATAGAGAAAAATAAATAGGTAATCTTCCTATGAAAATTCCACTAGTAAACATTGATACTACATATAATCCTGTTGATATAATTGACATATTAACACAAAGATTAACTAACTTATTATCCTCTATCCATATAATTTTTCGTCCAATATAGGATAAAATTGTTGGAACCGCATATACTAACACTCTTATTGGATTTGTCCCATCATCCTCAAATTGCTTCCAGTCGCTTACCACATTTTTATATTGTGTATCTGATAATACTGTATCTAAAAAATTGGTAAATTTTCCAATAAACATTACTGCTGCAATTGCAATTAAAATAAATAAAATTGTTTTTTTATTCCACGCTCTTCCTTTTGCAATTATTGCAAAAGGAATCAAAATCAATACACTTTGATGCATTGTTGAGGCTATTAATATTAAAATAATAAACTTTATAATTTTATCATTTAGCAAAAATTCTATTCCAATAAAGGACAATATAACCGCTGTAAACTGACGAATTCCATTATACATCCATGAAATATAATCACTTGATGCCATAAATAAGAAAATGCTAATTGCATAATTAATAGAATATTTACGAAAAACATAAACAAGACATAATCCCTGTCCCAACGCCAATAATAAAAAATAACGAACTGTATTATTACCTATTATCAACTTAATAATTGCTGATAATAAATAAAACCCCCTATCTTTTTTCACTGTTGACATATAATGTGCTAATCCACTAATTGCCTGTGGCATTTTACGAAATGTCATAGCATATGATTCCGTATCTCCAATATTCCCACGGGTCCCCACCATCCAAATCACCGGTAAAAACACCAAAAATGCCCACAAAAACCGATATCTATATTCAGTTTTTCCACATATATTCTCTGGCTGTTGCATACCTTCTTGACTGAATATCACAGCAGCAATTCCTATCCATACTAATATCAATACATATTTTGATGTCATCTTTATATCGTCTCCTAGCTTAATATTGCTTCTACCGTCTTCTCCACTACCTTATCTTTATCAAACTGTGCCTGCATTTTTCTGCGTCCATTTTTACCCATTTCTTCTCGTTCTTTTTTGGTTAATTCGATAAATTTGTGCATCTTGCGGTATAAACTTTTTGCACTTTTAACTTTGCATAAATAACCATTGATTCCTTCATCAACCGCTTCTTTACATCCTGGAATGTATGTTGTGATCAGAGCTCTTCCTGTGGAAGCTGCTTCTAATAATACGTTGGACATTCCTTCATGATAGGATGGAAGTACAATGCAATGTGCCTTCTCATAAAATGGGCGTACTTCCTTCTGGAATCCATAGAATCGAATGATTCCTTCTTGCTCCAGATATTCTACTTTTTCTTTGTATTCATCTTCAAAGAATCCTACCATACCAATTTCAATCTTGTCATGATAGATTTCTTTTAATTTCTTAGATGCCCTGAATAATTCGTCAACACCTTTTTCTTTCATGATTCTTCCTACAAATAAAAACCGAATTGGGTCTTCTTCGGTGTATGGACAATATCTATAATATTTAAGATTCACTCCTGCACCTTTGAGCAGTACTTGTTTGTCTCTGGATATAATCTTTCTCTTTCTGAATTCTTCTGCATTAGATGTATTTTCAAAGAATACTTTCTTCACACGGAAGAATGCTACTTTATACAGAAGTGTCACAAAGCTTGCAAGTCCTTTTTTCTGAAATGCTGTTCCTAGTCCTTGTACATTACAGCAGTATGGAACTTTCTTTAATCCGCATAAAAATCCTGCATAAATGTTTGGTTTAATAGAAAATGTGATCACTTGATCTGGTTTTTCTTCTTTTAACATCTTCGCATACGCTTTGATCAATTTCAAATCAGTCACTGGATTGATTCCTCTGCGGTCGATTGGTGTTTCAATGCATTTGCATCCCATCTCCTGAAAATCTTCTTCATGTCCAACATATGGCATACTGATCACAACTTCATGTGTTTCCATTAATTTTTGTATCAGTTCTCTTCGAAACTGATACAGCATATAAGAGTGATTTGTGCAGATTAAGATCTTTGGGCGTTCTTTACTAGCTGCCGCTTCCATAGCTCCCGTTCCGCCTTCCACAACACCTTCACTTTTTAATACAGAGCTGACAGTTCCAAGTACACATTTAACATCCAGCCAGAAGCTGATATTCTGTGCATAATACCCGTCTAATTTTGCCTTCACTGGAATCTCTAATTCATCTCTTCCATGAATCTGTGCCCATCCTGAAATTCCTGGTTTCACATCATTTGCTCCATATTTGTCACGTTCTTCGATCAGATCGTACTGATTCCAAAGTGCAGGACGTGGTCCGATGATTGTCATATCACCTTTTAACAAAACATTATGTAAGATCTGTGGCAGTTCATCTAAACTTGTTTTTCTTAAAAATTTCCCCATTCTTGTAATAAATGCATCTGGGTCTTGTAATAAATGAGTTGGCACATCTTTTGGTGTATCTGTTCTCATAGTACGGAACTTATAAATATAAAAATGTGTCTTATGGATTCCTACTCTTTTTTGCTTAAAATATACTGGACCTTTGGAGTCTAATTTGATCAGGATTGCAATTAACAAAAATAGCGGCCATATGATCAACATTGCTGCCCCGCATAATAAGATGTCCAGTCCTCTTTTTATCACTCTTTGATACATATATGTTTCCCCTTTTAATTATTTATCTGCTGAATTGTATATTCTGGCACAAGTTTCTTTACAACTTGTCGGATATTTTCATCTTCTGAGAAGGTTGCTTTCTCAAGTTCTTTCATCTTCTCATCGAATTCAGCTTCATCAATCTTGATTGGTTGTCCAATAAAAATACGTTTGTTTGCCGTCTCTTTCTTGTTATCGTCATCAATCAACAGTTCTTCGTATAACTTTTCTCCCGGTCGAAGTCCTGTGAACTTAATCTCAATATCTTCTCCTGGTACTAATCCAGATAATCGGATCATATTTTCTGCAAGGTCTAAAATCTTTACCGGTTCTCCCATATCCAGGATAAAGATTTCCCCTCCTTGAGCATACGCTCCTGCCTGCAGAACCAAACTGACTGCTTCTGGAATAGTCATAAAATAACGAATAATATCTGGATGGGTTACTGTTACCGGTCCTCCTTCTCTAATCTGCTGTTTAAATAATGGCACAACACTTCCATTACTTCCTAATACATTTCCAAATCGGACAGCGACATATTCTGTCTTGGAACGTTGATTGTAGGTCTGAATGACCATCTCACAGATTCGTTTAGAAGCTCCCATAATATTAGTAGGTCTGACTGCTTTGTCTGTAGAAATCAATACCATACGCTTAACACCCGAACGATTGGCTTCAGATGCAACATTCATTGTTCCAAATACGTTATTCTTAATTGCTTCACATGGACTATATTCCATCAATGGCACATGCTTATGTGCTGCTGCATGGAATACTAAATCTGGTTTATATTGCTCGAAAATCTCACGGATTTTTCTTCGATTCTGGACAGAAACAATCAATACGATAACATCTAATTCTGGATGTTTTCTTCCTAATTCCATCTGCAATTCATAGGCTGCATTTTCATAATTATCAATAATGATCAATTGTTTCGGCTGATCATCTGCAATCTGTCTGCACAGCTCGCTTCCGATTGATCCTCCACCTCCAGTCACCATAACTTTCTGGTCCTTAACATAAGACATGATGGATTCTAAATCTGTACGTACTGCTTCTCTTCCTAGTAAGTCTTCAATCTGCACATCTCGAAGCATGGACACTTTGACATCACAGTTAATCAGTTGGTAAATTCCTGGAAGTGTACTCATCTTACAACCTGTTTGCTGACAAATATTAATGATATTCTTCCTCTCGTGTGGCTTCAATGTTGGAATTGCAAGTACAATCTCTTGAATTCCAAATCTTACAACACTTTGTGTAATCTTGCGCCTTCCTCCAACAACTGGAACCCCGTGAATAAAAGTTCCCCATTTCTTTGGATCATCATCAATTACACAGACAATCTCTTTCTCTACAAACTTGCTATTCTTAAATTCTTGCAGAATGATGCTTCCTGCTTCTCCAGCTCCGATTAACATCACTGGAATTGCCTGTTTACCAATCGTCTGCAATGGAATCCTTCTTCCCCCTCGTAGAATTCGGATCATCATTCTCGGAAATACAGCAGCAATTCCAAGCCATCCAATATACAATACAATAAAACTTCTTGGAATCGGCCATGCCAACATATGAATCCCTATAAACTGAAATACACTGGAGATCAATACTGCTTTCACGACATTAAAAAAATCCATAATGCTTGCAAAACTCCAAAGAGTTGAATACATTCTATATGCTGCAAAAATACAAATGCTGCAAAATGTATTCAATACTGCATAATGGACTAACGTGTCAATAAACAATGGCTCAATTGTATGAATTCTGAATTCAAAACGTGTTAAAATTGCTAAAAATGCTGCCAGCTGAATAGCAATGATATCAAACAATACCAATTCTATCGCTAGCCTTTTTCTGTTTACATAACTCTTTAACTTCATAATTTATTTATAATCCTTCAATATATTTTATTATAAAATTTATTATAGCACCTTTTTTCTTAATTTCCTATATCTACTCCTGCTCATTTCCTGCTTTTTGGTAATTTTTTCTTAAAATACAGCAAAAAGAGATGGAAAAATCTATATTGTTTTGATCTTTCCATCTCTTTTTATGTTAAAATTTTATCTTTTTATCAAGATTCTATCTTTTTATACGTTGATCTCAGCTGTTAATCCGAGTACTTCTTTATTTTCTTCCAAAATTGGATTGATCACTTCATTCACAAACTCTTCTGTCTGCTGTGGTGCACGTCCTACGAAGTTCTCTGGTTTCATGATTGACTGTAACTGTTCCATATTCATTCCAAATGCTGGATCTGCTGCGATTCTTTCTAACAGATCATTTGGTTTTCCTTCTTCTTTGACAACTTTTCCTGCTGCCATAGAATGTACACGGATCTTCTCGTGAAGTTCCTGACGGTCTCCACCAGCTTTTACAGCATCCATCATGATATTCTCTGTTGCCATGAATGGAAGTTCGCTTCTTAAACGGCTTTCGATAACTTTTGGATATACAACTAATCCATCTACAACGTTTAAGTAAAGATCTAAGATTCCATCGATTGCTAAAAATCCTTCAGGTACGGATAAACGTTTGTTGGCAGAGTCATCTAAAGTTCTTTCAAACCACTGTGTAGATGCCACGAATGCTGGATTCATTGCATCAGCCATTACATAGTTTGCTAAGGAAGCGATTCTTTCACTTCTCATAGGGTTTCTCTTATATGCCATTGCAGATGATCCGATCTGGTTCTTCTCGAATGGTTCTTCTACTTCTTTTAAGTGCTGTAACAGTCTGATATCATTTGAGAATTTATGAGCAGACTGTGCGATCTGGCTTAATACATTGATCACACGGGAATCAACTTTTCTTGAATATGTCTGTCCGGATACTGGCTGGCATTTGTCAAATCCCATCTTCTTGGCAATCATTCCATCAATCTTCTTGATCGTTTCATGATCTCCTTCAAATAACTCTAAGAAACTTGCCTGTGTTCCTGTTGTTCCTTTGGAACCTAACAGTCTCATATTGGCAATGACGTGGTCAAGATCTTCTAAATCATATACAAGATCCATCAGCCACAGTGTTGCTCTCTTACCTACTGTTGTAGGCTGTGCTGGCTGGAAATGTGTAAATCCAAGTGTTGGAAGATCTTTATATTTCATTGCGAATTTGGATAATTCGTTGATTACATTTAATAATTTTACTCTGACAAGTTTTAATGCTTCTGTCATGATGATGATATCTGTGTTATCTCCAACATAGCAGGAAGTTGCTCCTAAATGGATGATTCCTTTTGCTTTTGGACATTGTACTCCGTATGCATATACGTGGGACATTACGTCATGGCGGACTAATTTTTCACGTTCTTTAGCTACATCGTAGTTGATATCTTCTGCATGTGCTTTTAACTCATCAATCTGTTCCTGTGTAATATCTAGTCCTAATTCTTTCTCAGTCTCAGCAAGTGCGATCCACAATTTTCTCCATGTCTTAAATTTCTTATCTGGAGAAAAAATATACTGCATCTCTTTGCTTGCATAACGTTCTGATAATGGGCTCTGGTAACGGTCGTTCATAAAAATCTCCTTATCTTTATCTTTCAAAATTTCCACGAATATCTCTTGTTGGTGGTTCCATTGGATACTTTCCTGTAAAACATCCTTTGCAGATCGGTAATCCCTGAACCATCTCTGAAAGTCTTTCTTCTCTTAAGTATCCTAAACTATCTGCTCCTATTACTTCGCAGATTTGGTTAATGGAACGGTTGTATGCGATCAGCTGTTCTCTCTCTGGAATATCTGTTCCAAAGTAACATGGCCATAAGAATGGTGGTGAACTGATTCTTACATGCACTTCTGTTGCTCCCGCTTCACGAAGCATAGATACGATACGATCACTTGTTGTTCCACGAACAATGGAATCATCGATCATGATGACTCTCTTTCCCTTGACTGCTTCTTTTAATACATTTAACTTAATCTGTACGCTTGATTCACGGCTGCTTTGTCCTGGCTTAATGAAGGTTCTTCCAACATAACCATTCTTTACAAATGCTGTTCCATATGGAATTCCTGATTCTAAAGAATAACCGAGTGCTGCTGCGTTTCCTGATTCTGGTACTCCTACAACTAAGTCTGCTTCGACTGGTGAATCCTGTGCAAGGTATTTTCCTGCCTGAATTCTTGAGTGGTAAACTCCTATACCATCAATTTCACTGTCAGGTCTTGCAAAATATATGTATTCAAAGATACATCTTGCTGTCTTCTCCTGTGGAAGGCACATACTACAATCAGACTGAATTCCGTCTTTTGTGATCGTTACGATCTCTCCTGGATTGACATCGCGGATAAATTCTGCTCCGATCGTATCTAATGCACAGCTTTCAGATGCTAAAACAAATGCATTCTCTCTCTTACCGATACAAAGTGGTTTAAATCCATAAGGATCTCTGGCACCAATCAGTTTTCGTGGTGACATAACGATCAGGGAATACGCTCCTTTGATCTTCTGCATTGCTTTCGCAACTGCTTTCTCAATAGATGATGTATTCACACGTTCTCTTGCGATATGGTATGCGATAACTTCTGAATCGATCGTTGTCTGGAAAATAGCTCCTGTCTGTTCTAATTCTTCACGAAGTTCTAACGCATTGATCAGATTACCATTATGTGCAAGTCCTAATGTCCCTTTTACATAATTTAATACCAGTGGCTGGGCATTCTCTGGAACGCTCTCTCCTGCTGTTGAATACCTTACATGTCCTACACCGATATCTCCCTTTAATGCCTGAAGGGAATCTGGTGTAAACACTTCATTACATAATCCCATACCTTTTTGAGATGTGACATTACGTTTTGGACCATTCGTATCAGAAACTGCGATTCCACAGCTTTCCTGACCTCGATGCTGCAGGGCAAACAATCCATAATAGATCGTTGACGCTACATCGTTGCCATCGAAATCATAGATACCGAAAACTCCACATTCTTCTCCCAACTTATCAAAGTTCTCTCTGCTCATCGTGATCTTTTGACCTTTCTGTTATACAATCTTTAGTTTCCTTTGTAAAATACACATTTTTGATAGTAACATATTCATTTTAAATCTGCAAGAGTCTTACTCTACTCATTATCCTTTAATAAGGTAGTATCTGGTGGTATTTCTCCTCTCTTGATCTTGGCATAAAGGATCCTTCTTACAGATTTATCAATCCTTGATTCCTTGATCTGTCCATTTTTTATTGCTTTCTCAATTGCCTGATATGCTTCCTTATAATTATCAGGCATCACAATTAAGTCGACTCCTGCCTGAATAGCTTTGACTGCTGCTTCTCCTGAGCTGTAGTTGTCTGTGATCGCTTTCATGTTCATCGCATCGGTCATAATGATTCCCTTGTATTCAAGTTCGTCCCTTAAAATATCACTGACAACCCTACTGCTTAAACTGGAAGGTTCTTTCTCGTCTGTCACATTGCTTAGCATTAAATGTGATACCATCACCGCATCCACATCTGCCTTGATTCCTGCCTTAAATGGTTTAAAATCTACATCTCTTAATGTCTCGATCGTCTGGTATGTCTCTGTACTTCCACGGTGAGTATCTCCTCCGCATCCACCGCTTCCTGGAAAATGTTTTATCGTTGCGGAAATCTGCTGCTTTTGCATGTTTTTAACTAAGCTTGCTACAATTGATGATACTTTCTTTGAGTCTGTTCCAAAACTTCTGTCGCCAATCTCTGTATTATTCTTATTCGTAAGTACGTCTGCAACTGGTGCCAGATTCATATTGAATCCTAATTCTTTTAATTCTTTACCTTGTGTCTGCCCCATCTTGGCAATCTGCTTATCATCATATGTTTTGCCTACTTCCTGTGCCGATGGATATGCTGTCATTCCAATCTTTGGATTAGATGCAACTCTTGAAACTGTTCCACACTCTTCATCCACTGCCATAAATAGTGGTACATAAGAAGCATTCTGTAACTTCTTTATCATTGTCTTTGTCTGCTCACGAGTCTCAATGTTCTTTGCAAACATCACAATGCCACCCGCAGGATATTTCTTTAATGTCTTTTTCATAGCATCTGTTATTTTTGTCTGATTTTTACTTTCTGCTTCATCTAGCTGGTATATAGATACCATAAACAGCTGTCCGATCTTGTTCTTCAATGACATATCTTTCGTAATATCCTTTGCCATTCCCTGCAGTGTTGCCTCGTCAAGATCCTCGGTCTTTACTTTCTTCGTTGTATTCTTCTTTCCGCATCCTGCTGCCATAACAAGCACAAGGATCAGCAGGAGACTTATCCACCGTTTCTTCATCATCTTCATGCCCTTTCTCGTACATGTATTTTTCTTAATATTATATCAGATGCTTTTTCATCTTGCAATTTTACTATAAAAAAGAATCCTGCCCGGAGGGCTTTTTTATTTCATAGGGATTTCATCAAAATTTCCTATGAAACAAAAAAAAGACCCTCCAACTCCTGAATGAACTGAAAGGTCTTTAAAAGCAGATGTCTCCAAATACGCAACCGATCCAAAAGTTACCATGTATCATAAAAACTTCACGAGGAAAGGATTATAAAACCATTCAAGAAAATGGTCTGTTTGCATATTGTTGACACAATATCTAGTATATACTTTTATATTTATTTTTTCTACCCTTTCGCGTGGTTTTTTTTCAGAACGTTGCTTTTTTAGCAGAAAAGATACGAAAACTAATTATTTTCTTTAAAATATTGTTTAAATTGTATGGTTACAGTAAACTGATCGCCTTCAATTTTGATCTCAAATTTACCTCCGCAGTTCTTTGTAAAACTATCTGCAATGGACAGTCCCAATCCGTTGCCTTCACTTGTTCTTGATTTTTCTGCTCTCGCAAAGCGTTCCATGATCTCTTCTTCGGTAAAATTCATTTCATACGATGCTGTATTCATAACTTTCAAAACGATATTTCCTGCTTCTTCAGTGATATAAATGAAGATTCTTGTGCCTTTGAGTGAATATTTCAATGCATTTTCAATGACATTCTGCACAACTCTGTACATACGGTTTCCATCACCCATGAATTTTGTATGTTCTGTATTGCACTGATATCTGATTCCAAATCCTGATTCCTCTATCTGATCAGCCATATCCCCCAATGTTTGTTCCACCAGACGTTTCATATCCATTTCTTCCATATCAACCTTGATATCTCCACTCGTTGATTTTGCAAGTTCAAACAAATCTGAGATGATGTCTTTTAAACGTTCTGTCTTCTTCACAAGGATCGTCACATAATCTTTTGCTTCATCAGATAATGTATCGTCCCTGCTTAAGAGATCAACGTAGCCAATGATCGATGTCAAAGGAGTCTTTAAATCATGAGAAACATTGGTGATCAGGTCGATCTTCATCCTCTCGCCTTTCATCTGCGTTTCTAATGCTTTTTCCATTCCCTGTCCGATATGGGTCAGTTTCTGGCTGTATTCGTAGTAATCTGAGTCCTCACTTATATCTGTTATTGCTGTCAATTCTCCATTTGAGATACGTTCGATCTGATCGACTAATTTTCCTAAATCTCTTTGCTCTTCTGCATATTTGTTTGAATATTTCTTAAAGAATTTGAATAATGAAATACATGTAATTGCTATTAAAGCAACCAGGAAGTCGCTCAATTGAGCTCCTGTGAACAATATGATAACGCAGACCGCAACGCCTCCAATCATGATATATCTCAAAACGCGGTATTGCCTGATCCTGTCTCTTGCATGTTTTTGTGCAAAAGACATTGCTTCTTCTTCCAATTCTCGTCTTTGCTTTTCATGACGATACCATTTTCTAAAATACCCTAAGCAAAACGTGGAATCCAAAAGATTTCTTTCTTTTATTCTCCATACCGTTGTCTGTACGCATACTGCGAACGCCATGATAAAAAATGGTACGGACAGATAACTTAGCATCATGATCATCTCTAATGTCGATGAACTCATTGTACCCTGTGCGTATTCGATCGTATATTGCCAGTCTCCAATGCACAATGCAATTGCAAGTCCGATCAGGATCAATCCTGCTGCCAGTATAATTTCCCACCAGATTTTATCCAATGCATTAAAAAATTTGGTTCGTTTCTTCTGCAGTGCGAATAAAATACACAATAAGATTGTTCCGATTACTTCAACCACTGATACAATAACGATGGCTTTCAGTCCTGTAGCAAGCTGTTTTGTTGCCTTCTTCTGAAACTGATCAATCTCTGTTAAAGCTTTCTTTGTCAACGAAATCTCAATTTCTGCTGTTTCCAGACGCTGCTTCTTTTTATTATTGATCAGAAGATTGGATGGAAATACAAATTCCATCGTGTAGCTGTCTCCAGCAAACGCATAATATTCTTCTGGATTTGCATTAAAATCATCGGTTGGGTCCCATCCTTTAAAACTTCCATCTTTATTTAATTCTGTTTCGGATCGTTCTATATGAAAATGTTCAATCCTTCCCCCTGTATAATCTGCATTTTTCGCCCCATAATACGATGTTGTTGTTGTCATCTTTTTGTCATATGGTTTGACTTTCATTGTTACTTTTACTCTGGATTCATTTTTAATCTTTGTAAGCAGATCCTCTGACACATGGTTTTGCTGGCCGGAATAAGTTTTTGCACCTTGTTGCTCTGCCCATTTGTCAAATAATGATGTCTGTGTCTTTTTGATATAATCAATCTGATCCAGCTCATCCACTGTAAAACTGCTATTTCCCGTCAGTGCCATGTTATGAATCGTACTGATCCCATACATTCCTGACAAGGTCATAACAATGATCACAAATGTGACCAGTATCGTATTAGTCCATTTTTTCGATCTTGTATCCAATTCCCCACACCACCTTTAAATATCTTGGATTTTTTGCATCTATTTCTATTTTCTCGCGGATACGGCGGATATGGACCATGACTGTATTTTCTGTTGCGTAGGCTTCTTCGTTCCATACACGTTCATAGATTTCATCTGCTGAAAATACCCTGCCAAGATTCTTCATGAGAAGGCTTACGATCTTATATTCGGTTGCTGTCAGTTTCACAGCTTCCCCGTCAACTAACATTCTTTTTCCTTTCATATCAAGGATCAGTCCGCCGTTTATAATTTGTTCCTTATTGCTTTTTGGGGCATTCATCCCACCAAACTGCATGTATCTTCGCAGTTGTGATTTGACTCTTGCCACCAGTTCATCTGGGCGGAATGGTTTGCTGACATAATCATCGGCTCCCATGGATAATCCGAGAATCTTATCGCTTTCTTCTGTCTTTGCTGACAAAATGATAATTGGAATGTTCTTGCTTTCACGGATCTTCATGGTAGCTGAAAGTCCGTCCATCTTTGGCATCATGACGTCTATGATCAAAAGCTGGACATCTTGTTCCATCAGCACATCCATTGCTTCCAGTCCGTTATATGCAGTGATAATTTCATAGTCTTCCATTTCCAGACGTTTCTTGATCGCCCCTACGATCTCCTTGTCGTCATCGACGACCAGAATCTTTGGCTGGTTCATAGTTTTTCCTCCTCGTATCTTTGATGGTTTTATCTTAACAATTAATTCTTTAATTTCCCTTAATGTAATTCTTACAAAATTCTTAACTTTCTTTATTATATTGAATTGTACCTGCAAAGTAAATGTTATACCAATATCTGCCATTCTAAAGGTTAAATTGTACCATAGCACCTCCCGAATAATTATCAATATTACTGACTAGTGACCCGCTTTCGCTCGGCAGTATATTGATAATTATTCTCATTTGTAGTTATTGTCCACTAACCATTCATATGGTATCATATTTTCCAGCAGTTAGATTCTTCTAACTATTATACGCGCTATTATTTTTTTACAAGAAAACGGAGGAAAACTATATGCGTAAAAGATTAATTGGTAAAGCTTTTGCAGTTGCCATGACTGGTGCTATGGCTTTCACAGCTACTCCTGTAACTGCTAACATCTTTAATGTGGCTCATGTTGTAAAAGCTGCTGAAGCTGATCAGGCTGAAGAATGGACATATTGTTATGTTGGACTTACTTGGGCAGAATATTGGGCACATGAGGATATTTATAATGCTGGTGATGCTTCTAGCTCAGATGTTTTAGATTCTAAAAAAGAATCAGATAAAGGTGGATATGATGTTGTTACTCGAGCAACAGCAAAACATGGATTACATCGTGGAAGCTATCAGTGCATGGCTACCATCTTTACTACAGATGCAGATGGTAAAACTGGTCCTGAGTACAAAGTTTCCCACTGGTCTGATGATGGTAAAACAATCTATTTAACAGATGGTTCATCTGTCAGCTGGAATAAAGGAAAGATTACTGATAACGGAAATACTTATACAATGTCCCATTATGAAGTTTCTGGTATTAAGTATGTTCCTGTAGCTGTTAAAACTTCTCAATTAAATGATTTAAAAGCCAAATATCAGGTTGTTGAAAATGGTGGTACTTTAACTGGTGGTTACACCGAAGTAAATTTATCTGCTTATACTGCAACTGCAAATGTAACAGCAAATACAAATGGTTTAAAAACAGCTACAGAAAACTCTGATGGATCTTTCTCTTTCAGTGCTCGCAAAACTGGTTCTGAATCTGGTTTAAAAGATACTGCTATCAAGAAAGTGGATTCTGATAAGATTACTGTTACCGTTCAACCTGGTGCAGGTTCTTATGGTGAGTTTTTACGTGTCGATCTTAATGGTGATGCTTATGGAGATCTTGGTTCAAATATGCAGGCTGTTACATGGACATACTATGGATATGATGATACATATTCTAAACCATTAGCAACATATGGTACTAAATTTGCTGCTGACAACTGGATGCATAAATCTATGGGAATCCAGCTTGGTTTAACAGAATCTATTCGTTGTCAGTTACCTGAAGATTATGATGGAACTGGTTACTGGAAACTTACTATTTCTGCTCTTGGATATGAGGACTTCTCATTCAATATTCAGGCTACAGGTGACAATATCGCAAATGCTAAAGATGCAACAGACACAGAAAAATCCGATCTTCAGAAACTGATCGATCAGGCAAATGATATGAAAGCTGACAAAGATTCTTACTGTGATGGACAGGACAAGGCTTGGGCAGATCTTGACACAGAACTTGGTGAAGCTGTTGATGCTTTAAAAGATAAAGTTATTTATTCTGGTACTGTAAAAGAATGCACATCTCATTTAACAGCTGCTATGAAAGCTGTCACAAAGAAGAATTACAAAACAATTACTACACCAGCTTCAACATCTAAAGATGGTTCTATCGTAGTAAAATGCTCTAACTGTGGTGATGTTAAGAGTACAACAACAATCGCCAAGATTAAATCTATCGCATTAAACAAAACATCTTTCACAGAAAACGGAAAAGTTCAGAAAGCTACTGTTGTAGCAAAAGATTCTGCCAACAAAACAATCGCAGCAAGCAATTACACAGTATCTTACTCTAACTCCAACAGTAAAAAAACTGGAACTTATACAGCAACTGTTAAATTTAATGGTAAAAACTACACAGGTACAAAGAAATTAACTTACAAGATCAATGCGAAAGCACCTGCTAAGACAACTGTTAAATTAAGCAAAGCGAAAAAGACATCCTTAAAAGCTTCTTGGAGCAAAGTTGCCAACGCTACTTCTTACGAAGTACAGTATGGTACATCTAAGAGCTTCAAAGGTGCAAAAGCTGTAAAAGTTTCTTCTAAATCTTCTTCTAAAGTTTTAACAAAACTTAAAAAGAATAAGAAGTATTATGTAAGAGTCAGAGCCGTAAGAACTGTAAAAGTTGATAATAAGAACACAACTTTACGTGCTTCTTGGTCATCTGCAAAGAACTTAAAAACTAAGAAAAAATAATTTCTTATCTCTCATACAATTACATCTCAATCTTAAAATCATAAAAGAAGATGGAACTTATCATTTGGTTCCACCTTCTTTTTCACATTATCTACTTTGTAATTACATCCATCAGTTCTTCAACTGTTCTAACTTCAAGATCAGGCCTGATATCTCCTTCTGGCATCGGACGTTTTCTATGATTAAACCAGATTACATGCCATCCTGCTTTCTTGGCTCCTACAACGTCTACCTCAAAGGTATCCCCTACAAACCATGTTTCTTCTGGAATCAGATTCATCTTATCCTGTACGATCTGAAATGCTTTGATATTTGGTTTTGTATATCCGATTGCATCGGAGATAAACATCTCATCTTTATCAAACCATTGAGAAAGTCCTAGAGTCTTTAATTTCTTTCCCTGATGACGCACTGTTCCATTCGTAAGCAAACCCATCGTCTTTCCCTGCTTTTTACATTCGCTTAGCAGTGCTTTGATGCCATCTGGTACATGAATATGTTTTTGATGATAACGATATCGTTCTTCAAATTGTTTTGCCTCTTCTTTGCTTACTTCAATCCCAGAGTCTTTATAAGTCTTCTGAATGCGGTATGCAAATTCATCGTCGTGACTGATTTTTCCTTCTCTTGCCATATAAAACGCCTCATCACTGTAAATTCTGGAACGTTTGAAAAGTTCTTCACAGTCTTCTTTGGTCTTGTCTTCAAAAAATTCTTTATGAACTTTATCAAAGGCTTCCATCAAGTCATATAATGTATCATCTACATCAAATATTACATTCTTCATACTAAATTAGTCCTAACTTCTCTAATGCTGTTGTGATTCCTTCTTCTTTCACTGTTCCTGTGATCATAGATGCTACCTTTTCAACGGCTTCGCTGTGACGTCCCATAGCAATTCCTGTTCCAACGGCTTCCATCATCTCTACATCATTGTCTGCATCTCCAAAAGCATAAGTATCTTTCTTATCGATTCCTAATTTATCGATCAATTCAACAATTGCATCACCTTTTGTAACTCCTTTTAATGTGATATCAATAAAATTCTCTCGAACATGTTTTGCAACAGTAAAGACATCTTTAAATTCTTCTTCAAAATCTATCTTTACTTGTGGATCTTTATAATTCATAACTAATTTACTTACATGATTGTCTTTCTGGCGGAATTTCCATGGTGCATACCAGCGCTGTGGAAGATGAAACAGTTCACAGTGATGCATAAAAAATTCTGCATCCTGATGCAGATAATAACTGATATCCCTTGTATCAAAATGAATGATCGTATCTTTTGGAAAATATTCATTGACTACTTTAAATAACAGTTCGTCTGGAATACAGATATCACGGATCACTTCCCCTTCAACTTCTGTATGTGATCCATTACATGTGATCGCTCCCATGAATTTATCCACGTCCATCTCTAGAAATCTGTGGGTTCTTCCAGAACATAACATTGTCAGATAACCATTTTCCTTTAATTTATTCAAGGATTCTACTGTCTTTGGTGTTGCTGTTGCAATATTATCGACTTCATCAACTGTTGTTCCATCGTAGTCGAAGAATACGACACCTTTGTATTTGTTCATAACTCTCTCCATCCTGTTTTTTATTTTTACATACGTAATTATATTGTACGTTTTCATGGGATGAATTTCAATGTTTTATCACACAAAAAATCAGAACCTGATGTTTCAGATTCTGATTTTTGTATGTGTTGTGATCCTTTGAACGAATTGTTCTTAATTACATATTATCTAAAATCTCAGTTAAGATCTTATTAACGATTCCAGGGTTTGCTTTTCCCTGTGTCGCTTTCATTGTCTGTCCAACTAAGAATCCGATGGCTTTCTTCTTACCTGCTTTGTAATCTTCAACAGATTTCGGATTGTTGGCTACAATCTCTTCAATCGTTGCTTTTAAGGCTCCTTCGTCGTTCATGGATTTCAATCCATGTTCTTCAACGTATGCTGCGGGATCGATATTTTCTTTGAAGACTTTCTCGAACACTTCTTTTCCTACGCTTCTGTTGATCTCATTTTTCTTGATCATCTCGATCAGTTTTGCAAGATGTTCTGGTTTGAATGATACATCGTCGATATCCATCTCTGATTCATTTACCAGACGAATGGTCTCTCCCATTAACCAGTTAGATACTTCTTTTGGCTCTGATCCAAGTGCAATTGTTGCTTCGAAAATGTCTGCAAGATGTTTTGATCCTGTAATGATGTCGATATCATAGTCTGGAAGGTCATATTCTTCTTTATAACGGACTTTCTTCTCGTCTCTGAACTCTGGCTGTGCTTCTCTTACTTTGTCCATCCATTCATCACTGATCTCAATCGGTACTAAGTCTGGATCTGGGAAATAGCGGTAATCCTGTGCATCTTCTTTGGAGCGCATTGCATAAGATGCTCCCTTTGTATCATCCCAACGTCTTGTTTCCTGTACGACTTTCTCTCCTGCCTCGATCAGGTCGATCTGACGTTCCATTTCTCCTTCGATTGCTCTCTTGATGGCCTTGAAAGAGTTTAAGTTCTTCATCTCTGTACGTGTTCCGAACTCTTCTGCTCCGACTTCACGGACAGATAAGTTGACGTCAGCTCTCATAGAACCTTCCTGTAATTTGCAGTCAGATGCTCCTAAATACTGGATGATCAGACGTAATTTCTCAAGATATGCGATAACTTCGTCTGCAGAACGCATATCTGGTTCGGATACGATCTCGATCAGTGGTACTCCAGAACGGTTAAAGTCTACTAAAGAATCTCCTGTCCATGGATCATGCACCAATTTACCAGCATCTTCTTCCATATGGATCTCGTGGATTCTTACGTCTTTCTTCTCTCCATCGACATCGATTTCTACTTTACCATTTCGACAGATTGGTAAGTATAACTGAGAAATCTGATAATTCTGTGGATTATCTGGGTAGAAATAGTTCTTACGGTCAAATTTGCAGTTCTGTGTGATGTCGCAGTTTGTTGCAAGTCCAACTGCCATAGCGTATTCTACAACCTGTTTATTTAATACTGGTAAAGATCCTGGCATACCTGTACATACAGGGCATGTATGTGTATTTGGTGCTCCTCCAAATGCTGTACTGCATCCACAGAAGATTTTTGTCTTTGTTGCTAATTCTACATGGACTTCAAGTCCGATGACTGTTTCGTAATTCTTGCTCATTATTTAGCCCCTCCTTTAGCAATTGCTGGAGCTTCATATGCTCTTGTCTGCTCAAATGTGTATGCTGCCTGAATGATCTTCTTCTCATTGAAGCAGTCTCCGATCAGCTGAAGTCCGATTGGCATTCCGTTCTTGTCCTTTCCACACGGAAGAGAGATTCCTGGAAGTCCTGCAAGGTTTACGGAGATTGTGTAGATATCTCCTAAATACATCTTGATCGGATCACTTAAGCTGTCTCCTAATTTTGGAGCTGTTGTTGGTGCAACTGGTCCTAAGATGACATCGTATTTCTCAAATGCTTTGTCGAATTCTTTCTTGATCAGTGCTTTTGTTCTTAATGCTTTTAAGTAATATGCATCATAATATCCTGAACTTAATACGAATGATCCTAACATGATACGGCGTTTTACTTCGGCTCCGAATCCTTCAGAACGTGTCTTCTTATACATGTTGTGAAGTCCTTCGTAATCTTTGGCTCTGTAGCCATATTTAACACCATCGAAACGTGATAAGTTTGAACTTGCTTCTGCTGCTGCGATAACATAGTATGCAGGGATTGCATATTCAACTAATCCAAGATCGAATTCTTCTACAATGGCTCCTTTTTCTTCTAATGTCTTTGCTGCTGCTAAAACAGCTTCTTTGACTTCTTCGTCAAGACCTTCTCCAAAGTAATCTTTTGGAATACCGATCTTCATTCCCTTGACATCATCTTTTAATGCAGATGTGAAGTCATAAGATTCTAATTTGACAGATGTGGAATCTTTCTCATCATAAGATGCGATTGCTTCTAATAATGTTGCACAGTCTGTGACATCTTTTGCTAATGGTCCGATCTGGTCTAAGGATGATCCATACGCGATCAGTCCGTAACGGGATACTGTTCCATAGGTTGGTTTGATCCCTGTAACACCACAGTAAGATGCTGGCTGTCTGATAGATCCACCGGTATCAGATCCTAACGCCATGAAACATTCGTTAGCTGCAACAGCTGCTGCTGAACCACCTGATGATCCACCTGGTACTTTCTCTAAATCCCATGGGTTCTTTGTCACACCATATGCAGAAGTCTCTGTTGTACTTCCCATGGCGAACTCATCCATGTTTGTCTTTCCTAAAAATACAACTCCTTCTTTGATCAGGTTCTCAACTGCCTGTGCGGAGTATGTTGGTACAAAGTTCTCTAAGATCTTAGAACTGCATGTTGTTGTATATCCCTTTGTACAGATATTATCCTTAATTGCCATTGGAACTCCAGCTAATGGTCCTGTGTAAGTCCCGTCATCGATTCCTTTCTGTACTTCTTCGGCTCTCTTTAATGCACTTTCTTCATCGTAAGAGACATATCCATGTACATCACTTTCGACTGCCTTGATCTGTTCAAGTGCTGCCTTTGTTGCTTCTACAACTGTGATCTCTTTGTCTTTGATCTTCTTGCCTAATTCTACGGCAGTTAATTCTAAAATGCTCATCTTCTGCCTCCTATATGATCGTCTTTGGCACGACAAAGGCGTTGTCCTGCGCTTCTGGTGCGTTCTTTAATGTGTCTTCGCTTCCGTCTCCATTCGTTACCACGTCTTCTCTGAATACATTCTTCACTGGAAATACGTGAGACATTGGTTCTACACTGCTTGTATCTAGTTCGTTTAATTTATCTACATAGTCGAGCATGCTTTCCATATCTTTCTTGGCCTGTTCTTTTTCTTCGCCAGATAATTCAAGCTTTGCTAAAATTCCGACATATTCAATCGTTGCATCATCAATATGATTTGCCATAAGTCTTCCTCCTGTTAAATTGCCTATAGAGTTAATGTTACCATAATTTTTATCTTTTTAAAATATAAAAATGAACAAAAGTCTGCCGTTTTTTCTTAAAAATGACAGACTTTTGCTTACTTTTTTTAAAAATTTAATCCATTCAGGATCTGATTTATAAAATCTTCTATGTGAGTGAATGCCTCTGGTACAAGATCTGCTAAAAATGACAACAGATAAAGAATAAAGACGATCACCGCCCACTTTCCTTTTTTTGATCTCTTCTTTTCTTTTTTATTTTTATAGGTTGATGTTTTCCTCTGTGTCTTCATTGACTGCGTCTTTGTATTCTTGATATTTTTAAAATCTGGATGTCGTTTTTCATCATGAATATATTTTGGCTGAGAAGTCTTTTTGTCAGTCGTTAATATATCCCAATGGCCATCTTTTAATATTCTTGACCGATCTAAGCGATTAAAATCATAACCACACATTGGGCAGACACCATTTCTTAACTTTTCTTCACAGATTGGACATTTCTCGTATTTCATAGACCCTGCTTTCTTATTCCTATACCCATGGACCTTACAGAATGCCATCTTCTTTAAGCATCCTTCCTACTTCTACATATTCTTCTCTGCTTCCCTCAAGATATTTGATCTCGTCCTCTGTCAATGTACGTTTGACTCTTGCTGGACTTCCCATAACTAAAGATCTATCTGGGATCACTGTATTTTGTGTTACAAGACTTCCTGCACCGATCAAGCAGTGATTACCGATCTTTGCTCCATTCATAATAACAGATCCCATTCCGATCATGGAATTATCTCCGATCTGGCATCCATGGATCACGCTGTTATGTCCAACTGTCACTCCATCACCGATTTTTACACTATTCCCTTCATCTACATGGATCGTACAATTTTCCTGTATATTACTCTGATTTCCAATCACAATGGACTCTTCTCCTTCACAGCGCATTGCTGTAAAGAACAGTACCGTAGATTCTTCTCCTATAGTAATATCCCCAACTAAAACAGTTTCTTTTGCTACTTTTGCTGAATCAGCGATCTTTGCCTGTTTGTAATTCATGTTCTATCTCCCGATATTCTTCTTATTGCTCTTCTGAGAGTAGTTCATTCTTCCTTCTTTCCAACCCTTCTTGTCTGTCTTATCCCAGTCTAGGTTGTCTCCGAAGATATATCTTGTCATCCATAATAAGCTGACCGTTGGAACCACTACCCATAATACTCTGTATTCAAGTTCCATTAAAAATGGTAAAAATACCAATCCTGCCGCGTGGATCAGTAAGATCACTGCCCATGCGATGATCAGCCAGTAACCGATCTTAAATGCTTCTGGCATATCTCTTCCCATTTCTTTTCCAAAATAAAAACGTTCTGCTGATAAAATGGCGGCAGCTAATATTGTCATGATCACACACATTTTATAGAATACGTTACCATTCATATACTGTCCTAAAAACATTCCGATCACTGATATGA
This sequence comes from Anaerostipes sp. Marseille-Q3525, assembly GCF_018223505.1. NCBI lineage: Bacteria > Bacillati > Bacillota > Clostridia > Lachnospirales > Lachnospiraceae > Anaerostipes > Anaerostipes sp. Marseille-Q3525. The sequence continues at coordinate 15,361 of NZ_JAGTTT010000022.1, read as the reverse complement.
TAAACATCAGGATCAAAACCGCCCAGAGAACCTTTTCCAGCTTTCTTGTTACTTTATTCGTTGTTACATTTTCTTTCTTCATCTTGTATAACCTCAATCTCTACTTTCTATCAGAAGCAGTTTGCCTTCTCGATAAGAGATAGTTCCTTCTTCTGCTTCCAGTTCATTGCTGATCCCCCATGATTCATGGAATACCAGCGTGTCATTATTCAGTGGGTATTTAAATCCCTGTAATGTGACACCTTTTGCCTCATATATCGGGATCAAAGATACATATTTACCAAACTGGTCTTTCTTTGATACTGTGCTTTTGTGATCCAGAACTCTCATACGATTATTCGCATCGATCAGCTCTGCCTTTACACCCTTGCTGTGTGCATAAAACAACTGCCCGATATTACCTAAAACATGATCCAGCCTTGTTCCTGTTCCTCCCACTAACAGAATCTCGTCTGCACCTGTTTCAATGGCTTTCTGCATTGCAAGTCCTGTATCGGTATCGTCTTTCTCACATGGTGCGATGATCTTCTCATCTGTGGAAAACTCTTCCATTACATCCTTGTTGCAGCTATCAAAATCACCCAGAATGATATCTGGTTTGATATCTAATTTTTTAGCGTAAAGCAGTCCTTTGTCTGCGGTGATCACTTTATCTGGATTCCACTTCTTAATATAATCTGCCGCAAATGTTTCTTCTACCGCTCCGCCTGTTAAAATCAATACGCGCATTACCATTTTCTCTTTTCTTTTAATTCTGTATAAATATTTACATAATTATCATATCGGATCTTTGAAATCTTTCCTTCTTCCAAAGCTTTCTTAACTCCACAGTCAGGCTCATGCGTGTGACTGCATCCCTGAAATCTACATTCATCTTCATAATCAGCAAATTCCTGAAAATAATCTTTGATCTCGTCTTCTTCAAACATATGAATAAATAAAGAACTAAATCCCGGAGTATCTAATACAAATGTATCTTTCTCGATACGGATCAATTCCGAATGCCTTGTTGTATGACGTCCTCTTTTGATCTTCTCACTGACTTCTCCTGTTTCCATCTGTGCTTCTGGCTGGAGCAGATTCATCAAAGATGATTTTCCTACTCCGGATGGTCCTGCAAGCACTGTCGTCTTTCCGTGGATCAGTTTCCTGATCTCATCAATTCCTTCTTCTTCTTTGACGCTGATGAACTTTACAATATGTCCACAGTTTTCATATACTTTTTCTAACAATGTCAGATCTTGTTCTTTTGCAAGATCCACTTTGTTGAAGCAGACGATCACAGGTACTTCCTGTTTCTCCATCATCATCAAGAATCGATCCAGCAGATTATAGTTCGGCTTTGGGTTTTTCGCTGCAAATATGATCAACGCCTGATTGACATTTGCAACTGCCGGACGGATCAATTCGTTACTTCGCTCATAGATCTTTGTAATGTTTCCTTCCTGATCTTCCTCGTCAAGAATATCAATTTCAACATTATCTCCGACTAATGGCTTCATCTTCTTGTTCCTGAAAATACCTTTTGCCTTACATTCATATAATTTATCTTCTGTCTGCACATAATAAAATCCTGCGATTCCTTTTATGATCTTTCCCTGCATGAATTATCTCCTGCTATTCTTCATCTGCTGTTGAATCCTGATCTGCTGTTGTTGCAGTCTGGCGAGGCCCAAGGCTCACATAAATTCCGACTGCTGTTCCTTCTTTTACTTTGCTTCCTGAACTTACTGTCTGTCTGATAACAAGTCCTTTTTCAACACTGTCACTATATTCTGTTAATACACTTCCAAGTACCAAATTCGAATTCTTTAGTTCACTTCTTGCTTCTGATTCTGTGAAATAACGAAGATTTGGCACTCTTACCATAGTCTCTGGTTTCTCACCTTGGCTTACAGTAATAACGACTGTAGAATTCTTTGTAACTTGATTTCCACTTCCTGGTGACTGGGAAATAACTTTTCCTTTTGCTACATCTGTACTGTATTTTGTCTTAACAGATACTTTCAGTCCTGCTGCTTCTAACTCACTTTTGGCTGACGATTCCCTCTTGCCTACAACTCCTGGCACAGAAACTTTATCTTCTGTTCTTGTACCTTTGCTTACAACTAAAGTCAGTGTTTTGCCTTCCTCTAATTCTGTATCACTTTCTGGATCCTGTCTTATAACAAGACCCTTCGCATAATCAGCAGAATATTCTTCTTCTACTTTGATCTTAAATTTGCCATCGATCTTCTCTCTTGCTGCACTTAATGACATTCCAATATAGTTGTCGACTGTATATTTTTTAGATTCCGTATCATTTGATTCTGCCGTTGTTCCAATGCTTGTTGTCGTTGTTGATTTTCCGGATTTGAACACTCCAGAACTTTTCACAACAAATACAATGATTGAAATTAATATGATTGCTCCAACAACTGCCGCAAGCACAATAACTAATTTCTCAATCTTGGAATTCATTCCGGATTCTTCCTCATCATCTTCATCAAGATACGCATTCTGTTCTTCATCTTTCAATGGTTCTTCCTGTTGTATCTTTTGATCCTTCTTTGGTGTATTGATTCTCTGTGTCAGCTCATTCTGATCGATCATAATCGTTGGCGAATCATCGATTGCCGGCACAACACCTACATAACCGCCAGATGTGTCTTCAAATACAAGTCGCAGATCAGCGATCAGATCATCTGCTGTCTGATAACGCTCTTCCGGCTTTTTCATTGTACATTTTAGAATGATCTTTTCTAAGCTGTCTGGAATTCCATCCCTGATCTGACTTGGAGGTGTGATCTCATTCTGCAAATGCATCAATGCGATCGTTACACCATTTTCATGATCAAATGGAACATGACCTGTAACCATCTCATACATTGTGATACCTAAAGAATAAATATCACTCTTCTCATCACAAAAACGTCCCTTTGCCTGTTCTGGCGAAATATAATGTACAGATCCCATAGCTGTTGCTGTGGAAGTTACTGTATTGCTGCTTGTTGCCTTTGCAATCCCAAAATCTGTAACTTTAATAATTCCAGTATCAGACACAAGGATATTCTGCGGTTTGATATCTCTGTGAATGATATGATTTTTATGTGCATGGGATATTGCGGATGCGATCTGCGTTGAAATCTCCACCGTTTCTTTTGGACTTAAATATCCTTTTTTTCTGATATATTCTTTTAATGTAATACCTTCTGCAAGTTCCATAACAATATAGTTAATGCCATCTTCCATCCCAACATCATAGATATTAACGATATTTGGATGGGATAATCTTGCTACGGCTTGTGCTTCTGTCTCAAATTTTTTTAAAAATTTCTCGTCTTCTACATATTCACTTTTTAATACCTTCACTGCAACGTTCCGGTTTAGTTTATGATCTTTCGCCATATAAACATCTGCCATTCCACCGCTTCCAACGCGCTTGAGCACCTCATAACGGCCTGACAGCATCGTACCAAGTTCTAACATCTATCCTTCACCTCATCTCTTTAAATCCACGATCACCAACGAAATATTATCTTTTCCTCCGTACTCATTGGCACGAGCGATCATCTTGTTTATCTTATTGGCAATCTGATCGTGATCTAAAAGAAGTTCTTTTAACTCATCGTTTGATATCATATTGGAAAGTCCATCACTGCAAAGCAGCAGGTATCCTTCTTCTGCTTCAAATTCAAAAAAATCCGGCGTTGCTACCTGTGAACCAAGAGCTCTTGTGATCACATTCTTCTTCGGATGAATCCTTCCCTGTTCTCTATCTAACATTCCAGCATTGATCAATTCTTCTACATAAGAATGATCTACCGTAATCTGTTTTAATTCCTTATTTCCATAATATAATCTGCTATCACCAATATTCATAACAGTAACTTTATGATCAGAAACCGTTGCGGCAACAAAAGTCGTACCCATTCCTGCGTACTTTTCATTCTCCTTGCTTTCTGCAATGATTTCCTGATTCACTGTGGCAATACAAGTCTTCATAAGCTCAATCGGGTCTGTCTGTTCTGATTCTTCGATCAATTCTACAAATCTTTCCACTGCAAAAGAAGAGGCCTTCCCTCCTGCGCGGTGTCCTCCCATACCATCTGCCACAATATAAAGATTTTTTAAGTTCCCTACAGGCTGGTCATGAAAGAAAATCTTATCCTGATTCTCTGTCCTTACCTTGCCTATATGTGAAGCTCCTACGGATCGCATATCGTTCTCCTTTACAATCTTGACTGCAGTTTTTTTCTTCTAAGCTGTCCACAGGCGGCATTGATATCTGCGCCCATTTCTCTTCTTATGGTAACATTTACACGATTTTTTTCAAGTATCTTTTTAAATTCCATTACTGACTGAGGCATGGACTGCTTGAAATCTCGCTCTTTGATCGGATTGACTGGAATCAGATTTACATGACATGGAAAACCTTTTAATCTTGACGCCAGTTCCTGTGCATGTACCGGCTGATCATTCACACCGGCTACCAGACTATACTCAAATGTCATTCTTCGATTTGTTTCTTTAAAATAGTAATGGCATGCATCTAACAACTCATTGATCGAATATCTCATAGCAATTGGCATAAGTCCTCGTCTCATTTCATCATTTGGAGAATGAAGAGAGATTGCTAATGTGATCTGCAAATGTTTTTCAGCTAATTCTTTGATCTTTGGAACAATTCCACATGTTGAGATCGTGATATTTCTCTGACTGATATTTAATCCATTCTCAGATGTGATCAATTCTAAAAACCTTAACACATTGTCGTAATTATCCATCGGTTCCCCTGTTCCCATCATCACAACATTGGAAACTCTTTCTCCTGTATCTCTCTGGATATAATAAATCTGGGAAAGCATCTCGGATGGTGTCAGGTTTCGGTCTAATCCACCAAGTGTGGATGCACAGAATTTACATCCCATTCTGCAACCTGCCTGAGATGAAATACAGACAGAATTTCCATGCTTGTATTTCATCAATACACTTTCAATGATATTCCCATCATATAATTCAAACAGATATTTTCTGGTTCCATCAATCTTTGATATAAAACAATCGACTGGTTTGACTCCATAAACATCCTGTGTCTGCTCTATTTTTTCTTTTAATTTCTTTGGTATATTATTCATCTCATCAAGAGATAGTGCAAGATGTTTATGAAACCATTCGTATACCTGTTTGGCACGAAATTTCTTCTCTCCGATCGATTCCATATATTCCTGCATCTCAATAAGAGTCATTGATTTTAAATCCATAAAATTATTTTCTCCTTAATTTTGCTATGAAGAATCCATCACATGGATGAACTCCCGGAAGCAGCTGGATATATCCATCTTTTGCAGTTTCAATCTTTAGATTCTTTGGCAATTCTTCTGTGATATCCACAGCTTCGTAATCAAAATTATTAATTATCCACTGCATATTCTTTTCATTCTCTTCTGGATTGATCGTACATGTGCTGTAGATCAAAGTTCCTCCATGTTTTACATACTGTACTGCATTTGTAAGAATTTCTCTTTGAAGTTTTACAAGATCTTTCATTCCATCTTCAGAAATATGGTATTTGATATCATTTTTCTTACCCATGATCCCAAGACCAGAACATGGAACATCTGCGATCACTACATCTGCTGCTTCGATATGTTCTTCGTCCAAAATTGTCGCATCGAATACTTCTGCTTCCATATTGGTAAATCCCATGCGCTCAATGTTATCTTCGATCAGATCTGTCTTATATTCTGTCAGATCTCTTGATAATACCTGCCCACTGCCTTTCATCTGATCAGCTGTATACAAGGATTTTCCTCCTGGTGCACTGCAAAGATCCATTACAAACTGTCCTTCTTTTGCTCCAGCTAACTTTGCACATAACATGGAACTTTCATCCTGCACATAGCATTTTCCTTCACGGAATGCTCTCAGTCGGTATAAGAAATCATAATCTGAAATCTTCACTGCATTTTCAATCAGTTCTCCGTCTTCTACTGTGACATTCTCTTCTTCTAATTCCTTACGGATCACATCTTTGCCGCCTTTGCTCATAAGGCAGCACAGTGTTGTCTTTTTGTCTTCTAAGTAAGATTCTATGATCTTCTCCACTGTCTCATCGTCGTATGTTTTCATAAAGAATTTTATGATCCATTCTGGAATTGAATAGGTCACAGACAAATATGTTACAAGATTCTTGTCCTTCTTTGGATAACTGATCGTTTCTTTTTTTCTTGAAATATTGCGGAGTACTCCATTTACAAAGCCTGATAATCTTGAAAATCCTCGCTTCTTTGCTAATTTTACTGCCTCATTACATGCTGCTGAATCTGGTACCTGATCCATGTAAAGGATCTGGTAGATTCCCATGCGAAGCAATGCTCTGATTAAAGGTTTGCATTTTCTGATCTTTGTTTTTGAAAACTGATCAGCCACATAATCGATCGTAATCTGACGTTCTAGTGTTCCTTCCACCAATCTTGTAAAAAAGGCTCTGTCTCTTTTTTCTGAAAACTGGTATTTTTCTAAAACATTGCTGATCGCTATATGGGATAATTCTTCCTTTTTATCAACTTTAATAAGCACATCCAATGCACATTCTCTTGGATTCTCCATCAATTACTCTCCTAATTTCATACCTGCTTCTACCTGATATCCAAGTAAAAATGCCTGTACCTGCATACGTTTCTTTCCTGCCAGCTGAATCTCATGAAGTGCAAGATCGTTGCTTCCTGTCGCCACGATGATCTCTTTCTTTGTCACTTCGACGATCGTTCCTGGTTCTTCTTTGCTTTCTCTGTCTAACACATCTGCTTCCCAGACTTTCATTGTCTTTCCATCAAGAGATGTATAGGAACTTGGCCATGGATTCATTCCACGAATAAGACATTCGATCTCTTTTGCATCTTTTGTAAAATCGATCTGTCCCATATCTTTGCTTAACATCTTAGCATAACAGCTTTCTTCGTCATTTTGTTTCTTTCTGACCGCAGTACCATCTTCTAATTTCTTTAATGTCTCCAATAATAAGTCTGCCCCTAATACCATGAGTTTATCATGCAGAGAACCTGCTGTTTCCTTCTCGTCTAACACAACTTCTGCTTTGTCGATCATGTCTCCAGTATCAAGACCTTTTTCCATATACATCGTTGTGATTCCTGTCTTTTCTTCTCCATCAAGGACTGCCCACTGAATTGGTGCTGCTCCTCTGTATTTTGGAAGAAGTGATCCATGCACATTGATACATCCGTATTTTGGAATATTTAAGATGCTTTCTGGCAAAATCTGCCCATAAGCTACGACTACGATCACATCTGGATTGATCTTCTTTAATTCTTCGATAAATTCTTCATCTCTGGCTCTCTGTGGCTGATAAACCGGGATGTCGTATTCAACTGCTTTTTCTTTCACTGGAGGAAACTGCATTTTCTTTCCGCGTCCTCTTTGTTTATCCGGCTGTGTCACAACGGCAAGCACTTCATGGTGATCGATCAGTGCCTGCAAGGTTGGTACTGCAAACTCCGGAGTTCCCATAAATACTGCTCTCATCTTATTCTACCTCTTCCATTGTGATGTCTCTTGCTGGTTCTTCTGCTACATCTGGGTATAAAATTCCATCTAAATGATCTGTTTCATGACAGATTGCTCTTGCAAATAAACCAAATCCTTCGACTGTGATCGGGTTCATATCTTCGTCAAATGCTTCACAGATAACGTGGTCTGGACGTTTTACAACGGCTACTTTTCCTGGAAGACTTAAACATCCTTCTTCTCCAACCTGTTCTCCTTCTTTTAATGTGATCACTGGATTTACAAGTGTTACACATTCTCCTTCTTCTCCTGTGTCGATCACTACGATTCTCTTTAAGATTCCAACCTGCGGTGCCGCAAGTCCAACTCCCATTGCCTCATACATTGTGTCATACATATCCTCTACTAATGTATGCATTCTTGGTGTCATTTCCTTTACTTCTTTGGATGTCTTTCTTAAAATGTCATCTCCTAATACTCGAATCTGTCGAATTGCCATAATTTTCTCCTTTTCTTCTTGTTAACAACTATATGTCTTAATACCTATTTCTTGGTTAATAACTGTTCATCGGGTTAAAATCAAAATTAACCAGTAATTTCTTTCTGATATTGTTCAAGTCAATCCACTGCTCCAGACGATTCTTTGCCTTTACCAGTATCTCGTAATCTTTATTCTTAATATAAATAACCTTGCGGTATTGATCATTGATCTTGCCAAATCCTGCCTCACTCGGTCCGATCACCATAAGATCCATATGCTTTGCAACTTCTGCCATCGCATCCATTACTTTATCAAGCCATGCCTTATCTTCTCCTGATGCAAATACAACTAACATCTGCCATACCGGAGGGTATTTCATCATCGTACGATATGCGATCTCTTCATTATAAAATGCATGATAGTCCTGTCTGGCTGCCGTCTGAATGCTGTAATGATCTGGTGAATACGTCTGGATCACAACTTCGCCCGGCTTGCTTCCTCTTCCTGCTCTTCCTGCTGCCTGCGTAAGAAGCTGAAAGGTTCTCTCCCCGGCTCTGTAATCATTTGCATGCAGTGAAAGATCTGCTGCCAGAACTCCAACTAATGTTACATTTGCAAAATCATGCCCTTTCACGATCATCTGTGTTCCAACTAAGATATCTGCCTCACCATCGGAAAATGCTGATAGTATCTTTTCATGACTGTTTTTTCTCTTCGTTGTATCCATGTCCATTCGAAGAACTCTTGCCTGTGGAAATTCTTTATAAAGTGCTGCTTCTACTTTCTGAGTACCAAGACCAAATGTTCCAATGTACGGACTTCCACATTCTGGGCAGACTTTCAGCATCGGCTGTTCATACCCACAATAATGACACCGAAGTCTGCCATCTCTGTGATACGTCATCGAAATATCACAATGTGGGCACTCCATCACATGGCCACAGCTTCTGCATGAAACAAATCCTGCATATCCTCTGCGGTTTAAAAACAACATGATCTGCTCACCTTTATCCAGACGGTCTTGTATAAGATCTCGTAATCTTCTACTAAACATGCTGCGGTTTCCAGCCTTTAGTTCTTCCCTTAGATCTTCTATATAAACCTTTGGAAGAACTGCTTCTTTAGCACGTTTAGTAAGTTCCCATAAACGGTAAGTTCCATCCTGTGCATGTTTATAACTGTCCATAGATGGTGTTGCTGAACCAAGGATCACAGATGCACCTTCCATCTGTGCTTTCTTGATCGCTACTTCTCTTGCGTGATATTTCGGCGTCTGCTCACTCTTGTAACTTCCTTCATGTTCTTCATCGATCACGATCAATCCCAAATTCGGAAATGGCACAAACAATGCTGATCTTGGTCCAATAATCACATCAATATCCCCACGTTTTGCACGCAGCCATTGATCGTATTTCTCTCCCTTTGATAACCTCGAATTCAAGATTGACACGCGGTCACCAAAACGCTTTGTAAATCTTGTTACTGTCTGATACGTCAATGCGATCTCGGGGATTAAGACAATTGCCTGTTTTCCTTTCTTGATCACTTCTTCAATCGCTGCAAGATATACTTCTGTCTTTCCACTTCCTGTAATTCCATGTAAAAGATATGTTTTGTAATTCTTCTTCAAAAAATCTTCTCTGAATTCATCGATCAATTCCTGCTGCTGTTCATTTAATGTAATCTCTGTCTGGGAGTATGCTGCATTGAATTGTCCCGGACTTCGATAATAATATTCTGTCACAACATGGAGAATTCCTTCTTTCTCCATGCTGTCCACTGTACTTTTGGAAATCTTTAAGTCTTTTGATGCCATCTCCCATGAAATCTTATGATGATCTAGCAATGCTGCCAAAAGTCTTGCTTTCGCCACATAATGCTTACTAAAATACTCCTCAAGCATCGCAGGTCCATGTACTGCATCCATGGTCAGTTCAATATATTTTCTTGCTTTTCTTGCAACTTTCTCTTGTACTGGAAGAACTGTTTTTAGTGCCTGAATCATTGTTGATCCATAATTCTCCCGAATCCACGCTGCAAGCTCTATCATCTTCGCTTCCACGCCAACATGGTCTGTCTCGATTCTTATGATCTCCTTGACTTTACTCTCATCGTAGTTTACAGTTCTTGAAAGATTGACCACATATCCTGTCTGCTCCTTATTAGAACGTCCAAATGGGACAACGACCTGCTGCCCCACTCGAATATCCTGAATCAAGGAAAAAGGCACTTTGTAGGCAAATACCTTATCCAGTGCCTCATGAGAAATATTAATGATAATATCCGCATATAACTTTTCCATAGACTATTTGATAACGTGACCTTTCTCTCTTAAGACTTTCACCACTTTATCTACTTTCTCTCTGCAGATCTCATGGCTTCTTGCCTCAACCATAACTCGTACTAGTGGTTCTGTTCCACTTTCACGTACTAAGATTCTTCCCTCATCTCCAAGTTCTGTTTCCACTTCTTTGACTGCCTTCTGCACATCTTCATCTGCCTGTGCTGCTGCTTTATCTGTCACACGGACATTTTCAAGAATCTGTGGGAAGATCTGTACTGGTTCTGCTAACTGTGCAAGTGTCTGTTTCTGTTCGATCATTGCTTCCATGATCTTAATAGATGTTAAGATACCATCTCCTGTTGTTGCGAACTTACTGAAAATGATATGTCCAGACTGTTCTCCACCTAATGCATGTCCGTTCTTGACCATATTTTCATTGACATATTTATCACCAACAGCTGTCTTCTCATAAGAGATTCCTGCTGCATCAAATGCTTTATATAATCCTAGGTTAGACATCACTGTTGTTACAACTGTATTGTTATTTAATTCTCCATGTTTCTTCATGTATTGTCCGCATACATAAAGGATCAGGTCTCCATCAACAACCTTACCATTCTCATCAACAGCGATACAACGGTCAGCGTCTCCGTCATATGCAAACCCTACGTCTAAATGATTCTCTTTGACATATCCCTGTAAGATTTCGATATGTGTAGAACCACAGTTTGTATTGATGTTTGTTCCATCTGGTTCGTTATTGATCACATGTGTTTCTGCTCCAAGTGCTTTAAATACATTCTCAGCGATTGCGAAAGAACTTCCGTTAGAACAATCTAATCCGACTTTCACACCTTTAAATGATCTTGTTGCAGTTGAGATCAGATATCCGATGTAGTGGTTTCTTCCTGCTGCATAGTCTTTTGCACGACCGATTTCTTTCTTGGTTGCAAATGGAAGTTCTTCGATCTCTCCATCAATGTATGCCTCGATCTTCGCTTCGACTTCTGCTTCCATCTTATGTCCTTTGGCATTGATCAGTTTGATCCCATTGTCATAGTATGGATTGTGGCTTGCTGAGATCATGATACCACAGTCAAATTGTTCTGTTCTTACGACATAAGCAACACTTGGTGTTGTTGTTACATAAAGCATATAAGCATCAGCACCAGATGCAGTCAGTCCTGCAACTAGTGCATTCTCGAACATATAACTGCTTCGTCTTGTATCTTTACCAATGACGATCTTTGCTCTGCTGCTTGACTTCTGATTAAAATACCATCCGATGTAACGTCCTACTTTATATGCATGTTCTACAGTTAAATTTATATTTGCTTCTCCACGGAACCCGTCTGTTCCAAAATATTTTCCCATCTTACAAACTCCTTAAATAATTCCTGATTATTTTTTTGCTAATCTATAGTATAACATGATTCACAGTTCCTATCAAATATAGAATCTATGAACTTTTTCTTAAATAATATAAAAGAGAACTCAGATCAATTCTATCTAAGTCCTCTTATGAAATCTTTATTCGTCTATTTCTTTTTGAAGTCCTGGAAGTTCTTCTCTTGTCGCAATTCCTGACTCCAATGCATTCTCACGCATAACTTTATAAAATTCTGCCCATGTCACATTTATGTATGGACCCACATAAAAGATTTGAACAATTCCAAGTGTGATAAAAGATAAAAACTCCCATCCGATAAAAGAAAGATCTAACACAAATGCGTCCCCTTTCTGTCCATCCATCATCTGTTTACTTAATTCAAAAGCCCTTTTCCTTGAAATCTGTGGATTTTCTGCAAGAATATACGGAATCATTTTATATTCATAACTTTTTACAATTCCTGGTATGATCAAGCATAGCATCCATAATAATGTATACAAATCTCTCAAAAAAATCGTTACAACATTCCTTAAGTAAGCCCCATTACGAAATCCATCAATAATCCATGCAATCCTTGTTTTATGTTCACTGTTTTCTTCATAGAAACGGCATCCGCCAACTTCAAATAAATTACCAACAAAAATCCGAAACAACAATCCAGCACTAATAACTATCATTATCAGGATCAATAGAAATGATGCATACATTCCTGCGTATACTGGTCCTATTAATTTTTTATAAATCATATCACCGGTAACCCCAAAAAGTGAAAACAACATTTGCATCAAAGTTGCAGATGCATCACCATTTCCAGCTACTGCATTACTTCCATCTTGTAAAGAACCATTTCCAGCTGTATTGCTAAATCCTCCTGTCAATGCTGTAACTACAAGTGTTGCCAGCACAACGATCCAGTAATTGCGATGCAATGCCGCCTTTCCTCGTTCCTTTAATTCACCTCGTGTCCACATAATCAATCACCTGTCCCTTTCCTAAATTGTTTTGATCATAAAACTAAATTTATCATAACATAAAAACAGCACATCTGCTATAAAAACAAATGTGCTGTTTCTTCATTTTATTTATTAAGAGAATTTATTATTTTACAAATTCTTTTACCTTGGCAGCGATACTGTCACCATCTAATCCGAATTCTTTGATCAGTTCTACTGCTGGTCCTGAATGTCCAAAGACATCATTAACACCAATCTTTAATACAGGTGTTGGAAGCTGTTCAGATAATACATCACATACAGCACTTCCTAATCCACCGATCACTGAATGTTCTTCAACTGTAACGACTTTTCCTGTTTCTTTTGCTGCTTTTAATACAAGCTCTGTATCTAATGGTTTTACTGTAGCCATATTGATCACCTGAGCGTTGATTCCTTCTGCCTCTAATTTTTTAGCTGCTTCTAAGGATTCAGCAACACAAAGTCCGTTTGCGATGATCGCTACGTCTGTTCCTTCTTTTAAAACGTTACCTTTACCAATCTCGAATTTGTAATCTTCATCGTTGATCACAGGTACTGCCAGACGGCCAAATCTCATATAGACTGGTCCTTCCATAGCTGCTGCTGCTTTGACTGCTGCTTTTGCTTCAATATCATCAGATGGAACGATAACTGTCATTCCAGGGATTGTACGCATTAGAGCGATATCTTCACAGCACTGATGTGTTGCACCGTCTTCACCTACGGAAATACCACCATGAGTCGCTCCAATCTTAACGTTTAAGTGTGGATATCCAACAGAGTTTCTTACCTGTTCAAATGCACGTCCAGCTGCAAACATAGCAAAACTACTTGCAAATGGAGTCATTCCTGCTGCTGCAAGTCCTGCAGCAATACCGATCATATTGCACTCTGCGATACCACAGTCAATATGTCTTTCTGGAAAAGCTTTTTTAAACATTCCTGTTTTAGTTGCAGCGGCTAAGTCAGCATCTAAAACTACAACATTAGGGTTTTCCTGTCCTAATTCAACTAAAGCATTACCATAGCTTTCTCTTGTCGCAATCTTCTTTACTTCTGCCATCTTACTCGCCCACCTTTTCTAATTCTTCCAGTGCCTGTTTACATTGTTCATCATTTGGTGCAGAACCATGCCATGATACCTGGTTCTCCATGAAAGATACACCTTTACCTTTGATCGTCTTCATAATGATCGCTGTTGGTTTTCCTTTGCATTCTTTTGCCTGTTTGAATGCATCTGCGATCTGATCAAAGTCGTGACCATCAATTTCAACCACATTAAAGTTAAATGCTTCAAATTTAGCTCCGATTGGATATGGAGAGTTTACTTCATCGATTGGTCCGTCAATCTGTAATCCGTTGTTATCAACAATCACTACTAAATTATCAAGTTTTCTTGATCCTGCAAACATTGCAGCTTCCCATACCTGACCTTCCTGGATCTCACCATCTCCAAGAAGTGTATATGTACGATAATCTTTATTCTGAAGTTTTGCAGCAAGTGCCATACCAACTGCAGCAGAGATTCCCTGTCCTAAAGATCCACTGGACATATCTACTCCAGGGATTTTCTTCATATCAGGATGTCCCTGTAAATAAGATCCGACATGTCTTAATGTTAACAGGTCTTCTTTAGGGAAGAATCCTCTTTCTGCTAATGTTGAATAATATCCAGGAGCTACATGTCCTTTGGATAATACGAAACGATCTCTGTTTTCATCTTTTGGATTCTTAGGATCAACGTTTAACTCAACAAAATACAGATATGTAAATAAGTCGGCTGCTGATAAAGATCCGCCTGGATGTCCAGATTTGGCAGCATGTGTTGACTTAATGATGCCTTTGCGAACCTCATTTGCTGTTTTCTTTAATTCTGCGGTTGTCATTGTATCTACCACCCTTTCTTATTCTCCGAATACTGCTTTATAATCTGCCTGGAATTTTTCGATTCCCTGATCTGTTAATGGGTGTTTCATCATCTGTTCGAATACATTATATGGTACTGTGGCAATGTCAGCTCCCATCTTAGCACATTCCATTACGTGGATTGGGTTACGTATACTTGCGCAGATGATCTGTGTATCGATATCTCCTGCTGCATCAAAGATTTCTCTGATATCTGCAATCAAGTCTAATCCGTTCTGAGAAATGTCATCTAATCTTCCTAAGAATGGAGATACATATGTTGCTCCAGCTCTTGCAGCTAATAATGCTTGGTTTGGATTGAAGATTAATGTAAGGTTTGTTTTGATTCCTTCAGAAGATAATACTTTTGTAGCTTTTAATCCTTCGATTGTTGTAGGAATTTTTACAACCATGTTTGGATGGATCTTAGCGATTTCTCTTGCTTCTTTGATCATTCCTTCTGCATCAGTTGTTGTAGCTTTTACTTCTCCACTGATCGCTCCATCTACAATAGTTGTGATCTCTTTGATAACATCATCGAACTGTCTTCCTGATTTTGCGATTAATGATGGGTTTGTTGTTACTCCACAGATAACTCCCATATCATTTGCTTTACGAATCTGATCTACATCTGCTGTGTCCACGAAAAATCTCATAACTTACTTCCTCCTAAAAACATTGTTTATTGTTGTTTGTTTTTGTTCGTTGTTTTGTTTCTGGCTTTATTTAACCATGGACAATGATGGTTGTCAAATCGCAAAACAAGGCATTTTTAAGCATTATGCGATGAATTTATTAATATTTTTCAACTTTATTAATAG